>NZ_JBHZDA010000031.1:0-68153 GCF_042755665.1 Streptomyces sp. NPDC059142 | reverse complement strand
CTCCCGGCGGCGCGCCCGGGGAGCCGGCGGTGCGGCGGTTCGGGACGCACCGGTGGGTGGCCCGCCTGTGTGCGGGCCACCCTCCGGTCGGTTACGCGGTCAGAAGCGCGTGGGTGTGGTTACGGGAAGTTCCCGCCGCCGTTCCCGTTGCCTCCGCCGTTGCGGCCGCCGCCGAACGGGAACTCGAAGCCGCCGCCGGGCTTCCCGTCGCCCGAGCCGCCGTTCCCGTTGCCGTTGCCGCCGTTGTTCGAGCCGCCGTTGTTCGACCCTCCGTTGCCGGAGCCGCCGTTGTCCCGGCCGCCGTTGCCTCCGCCGCCGCCGCCCGGGTTGCTGTCGCGGTCCGGGTCCTTGTTCTTCGGCCCGTCCGGGATGTCGACGGTGTTGAAGGTCGGTGCTTCCTTCCCGTCCAGCGCTCCGGTGACCGCGTCCTTCCAGATCGGCCCCGGTACCTGACCACCGAACACCTTGTCGTGGTAGGTGCCGCCGATGGTGATGTTCTCCATCTCGACCTGCTGGGAGGGGCTGCCCACCCAGACCGCGCCGGACAGGTTCGGGGTGTAGCCGACGAACCAGGCGTTCTTCCTGAGGTCCGTCGTACCCGTCTTGCCCGCGTTGTCGCGGCTGGTCAGACCGGCCGACTCACCGGTACCGGAGTCCACCACGCCCTTGAGCAGGGTGTTGATCGTGTCGGCCGTGTTCTCGGTCATCGCCCGCGAACAGTTCGACTTCGGCACCTTGAGGCTCTCGCCCGCCACCGTCTTGATGGAGGAGATCGCGATCGGGGTGCAGTACGTGCCGCGGTTCGCGAAGGCGGCGTACGCGCTGGCCATCCGCAGCGGCGAGATGCCCTGCGAGCCCAGGGTCAGGGCGGACGGCGACTCGGGGAGCTTCTTGCCGTCACCCTGGACGACGCCCAGCTTGGAGATCGTCTCCGTCACCGGGCAGAGCCCGATTTGCCCTATCATCTGCACGAAGTAGGTGTTGACCGACTTGGCCATCGCCTCCTTCAGCGCGTACGGACCGACCTCGGACTCGTTCTCGTTCTCGGCCGTGTCGCCGCCGGTGTTGACCCACGGCTTGCCGCTGCACGTCTGGATCGACGCCGGGTACGGCATGTCGTACGGCGAGGGGTACGACTGCGTCGGCGGTACGCCGCGCTCGATCGCCGCCGTCGCCAGGAACGGCTTGAAGGTCGAACCGGTCGGGAAGCCGTAGTTCGAGCCGCCCATCCCGTGGTCGACCGAGAGGTTGATCTGGGTCTCGTTCTTCCCGAAGCCGTACGGCTTGGACTGGCCCATGCCCAGGATCTTGCCGGTGCCGGGCTCGACCAGCGTCACGGCCGTGGCGACCTTGTCGCTCTGGTTGACGTGGTCCTTGATCGACGCCTGCACCGAGGTCTGGGCCTGCGGGTCCAGCGTCGTACGGATCGTCAGACCGCCCTGGCTCCAGACCTTGGCCCGGTCCTCGCGGGTCTTGCCGAAGACCGGGTTGGTCAGGAAGACCTCGCGCACGTAGTCGCAGAAGAAGCCCGCCCCGCTGGCCGCGGTGATGCAGCCGTTCTTCGGGCGGCTCACCTTCAGCTCGATCGGCGTGGCCTTGGCGCGGTCGGCCTCGGTCTGCGAGATGTCGCCGACGGAGGCCATCCGCTGGAGCACGGTGTTCCGCCGCTTCGTCGCCTCTTCCTCGTCGTTGACGGGGTCGTAGCGGCTCGGCGACTGGACGATGCCCGCGAGCATCGCCGCCTCCTCCAGCTTCAGGTCCTTGGCCGGCTTCGAGAAGTAGCGCTGCGACGCCGCCTCGATCCCGTACGCCTGCTGCCCGAAGAACGTGATGTTGAGATAGTTCTCCAGGATCTTCTTCTTGCCCAGCTCCTCCTCGACCTGGATCGCGAACTTCAGCTCCTGGATCTTGCGGCCCAGGGTCTGCTGGGTGGCCTGGGCGACCTTGTCCGGGTCGTCTCCGGCCTCCTCGACGAACACGTTCTTCACGTACTGCTGTGTCAGGGTCGAGGCGCCCTGCGCGACGCCGCCCGACTGCGCGTTGCGGTTGACCGCGCGCAGCACACCCTTGAGGTCGATGGCCCCGTGCTCGTAGAAGCGCGAGTCCTCGATCGCGACGATCGCCTTCTGCATGTACGGGGAGATCTTGTTGAGCGGTACGACCGTACGGTCGCGGAAATAGACGGTGGCGATACGGCCGCCCTGGGAGTCCAGGATCGTGGTGCGCTGGCTCAGCGGCGGCGTCTTGAGGTTGGCGGGGATCTCGTCGAATCCCTCGACCGTCCCCTTCGCGGCGAGCCCGAGCGCGCCGAAGGCCGGCAGTGCGATTCCGGCGAGCACCGCTCCCGCGAGCACACTGACACCGAGGAACTTGGCGGCCTGCTGGGTCCCGGTCAGACCCCCGCCCGAGCGCTTCTTTGGCATGAGGGCAGCCTACGTTCTCAATCGCCGGACACGCGTCAAGGCTCTGGCCTAAGCTGTCCCCAACTGTCACAGCAGTGCGGTCATGCATCAAGACCTCCCGATGAACTTCCCGCGAACCCGAAACGCGAGAAGTGATGTCCGAATCGCCCTGATCCACCGCCGTTTGCCCGTTGTGGCTCGACTGAAATAACCCGACTCTTTTGGATTGTTCCTTTATGCCCTTGGGTCACTCCCCTGGGTGATCTGCCGCGTACGCATAGTCCGTTCGGGCCATTCAAGATTGGGCCCGAAGGGGGTGTTGCGCTGTGCCCGCCTTCCGTAACGTCCTCAACTGGCAACGGTGAATATGCCGCTGCCGCCGTGGGGGAGCCTCGATTCGGGAGAGGACGGCGCCGGCATGGGCTGGGTAACCGACTGGAGTGCGCAGGCAGCTTGCCGCACTACCGATCCAGATGAACTGTTCGTACAGGGTGCGGCGCAGAACCGGGCCAAGGCGGTGTGCACCGGATGCCCGGTGCGGACCGAATGCCTGGCCGACGCGCTGGACAACCGCGTGGAATTCGGCGTGTGGGGCGGGATGACGGAGCGGGAGCGCCGCGCGTTGCTGCGCAGGCGTCCGACCGTCACTTCGTGGCGCAGGCTGCTGGAGACGGCGCGTACGGAGTACGAGCGCAGCGCGGGCCTCCTGCCCGTGGGCTTGGAGGATGACGAGACGTACGAGACCTACGCGGCGGTCGGGTAGATCCCGGGCCGTCCCGGTGCTGGGGCGGATGCGTTTCGGTCCCACCGATACCGAAACGGTCTCCGCCCTGGCCGGGAGCCTGCCGGAAGCGCGCTGGGTGTGACGTGGACGAGCGGCCGCGAGGCGAGAACGATCCTCGTGTCGCACATTGTGGGGGCCATACATCCCCGTGGCCTCGCGATGTCGTCCACGTACCCCCAGTTCCAGCTCTCCGGCGCACCTCTGTGCTCCCAGGTCCGCGTCTCATCTCCGGAGAACTCATCTCCGGAGAACGCATCTCCACAGAGCAGAGAACTACAGACCAAAGAACTACAGAGCAGGCCCGGCCAACGGAGCGAACCAGGGCCACGGGACGAACAGGGCCACGGAACGGAGCCGCGTACAGCAGGGCTGTGTGCGGATCCGTGTCACTTGTCCATGTCCGACGTCGCCGAGGCGAGACGTTTGCCGATCGTCCTGAGTCCCGCCAGGTCGTGCACATCACCCGGCAGGGCTCCCACCTCGACCACCGCCACCTCGGGGTGGAGCGCGGTGAAGCGGTCGCGCGTGCGCTGTTCACGCGCGAGGACCTGCATGCGTTCGGCGTGGAGGTACAGCAGACCGGCCGTGAGCTGTTCCACAGTTGTGACAGAAGCGTCCGCGTCTCCGGTGTCGGAAACGGACACATCCGTCGCAATGCTCTCCGGGTCCTCCGGAGTCCGCAGGGTCTCTCGGCCGGCTGATGTATCGGGGGTCTTCTCGGTCTGGTCCGCGTCGGAAGCTGGCTCGGCGGCTACAGGGGGCTCGACGGCTTCATGAAGTCCGTGCGGCTCGGACGCTTCGGGAGAGGAGCTGTCCGGGGCGGTAGCGCCACTGCCAGCATTCCCCCGTATCCGATCCGCCATGCGCCCCTCCTCAAGATTTTCCGCCGCGGCCCGCGCCCGCTCCGCCGACAGCCGGGCCGCCCCGCTCCCGTGGACCCGGTTGAGGACCAGCCCCGCCAGCGGCATCTCCTCGGCCGCCAGCCGCCGCACGAAGTACGCGGCCTCCCGCAGCGCGTCCCGCTCCGGCGCCGCCACCACGAGGAACGCCGTGCCCGGCGCCTGGAGCAGCCGGTACGTGGCGTCCGCGCGGGTGCGGAAGCCGCCGAACATGGTGTCCATCGCCGTCACGAACGTCTGCACGTCACGCAGGAACTGACCGCCCAGCAGCTTCCCCAGCGTCCCCGTCATCATCGACATACCAACATTCAGGAACTTCATCCCGGCCCGGCCGCCCATCTTCGCCGGGGCCATCAGCAGCCGGATGAACTTCCCGTCGAGGAAGGAACCCAGCCGCTTCGGCGCGTCCAGGAAATCCAGCGCGGAGCGGGAGGGCGGGGTGTCGACGATGATCAGGTCCCAGGCGTCCCGGGCCCGGAGCTGCCCCAGCTTCTCCATCGCCATGTACTCCTGCGTGCCCGCGAAGCCGGCCGACAGGGACTGGTAGAACGGGTTCTCCAGAATGGCGCGGGCCCGGTCCGCGTCCGCGTGCGCCTCGACGATCTCGTCGAAGGTCCGCTTCATGTCGAGCATCATCGCGTGCAGCTCGCCGGGCCCCTCGACGCCCTTGACCTGCCGGGGCGTGTTGTCCAGCGAGTCGATCCCCATGGACTGGGCCAGCCGGCGTGCCGGGTCGATGGTCAGGACGACGACCTTGCGGCCGCGCTCGGCGGCCCGTACACCGAGCGCCGCCGCGGTCGTCGTCTTGCCGACCCCGCCGGAGCCGCAGCACACGATGATGCGTGTGTCCCGGTCGTCGAGCAGCGGATCGATGTCGAGCGGGGCGGCCGCGGAGTCCAGGGTCATGCGAAGACCTCACCAAGTTCCCGTAGCTCTCCCGCCAGCCGGTAGAGACCGGCGAGGTCCATCCCCTCCCCGACGAGGGGAAGCTCGTACGCGGGCAGCCCGAGCCTGGCGAGCACGGCCCGCTGATCGCGCTCCAGCTCGACGCGCTGGGCGTGCTCGGCCGCCTGGTCGAGCAGCGGCCCGACCAGCGTCGCCGGCGCGGCCAGCCCGGCCGAGGCGAGCGCCTCGGCCACCTCCTGGCGGCGGTCGCCCGCCGCGGCGCGGACGGCGGCCTCGTCCAGCAGATGCGGGCGCACCATGTTCACGATGACCTTGCCGACGCGCAGTTCGGCGGCCCGTAGCTCGGCGATGCCGTCCGCGGTCTCCTGGACGGGCATCTCCTCCAGCAGCGTCACGAGGTGTACCGCCGTCTCCGGCGACTTCAGGACCCGCATCACCGCCTGGGCCTGGTTGTGTATGGGGCCGATCTTCGCCAGCCCGGCCACCTCGTCGTTCACGTTGAGGAAGCGGGTGATGCGGCCGGTGGGCGGCGCGTCCATCACCACGTAGTCGTAAGTGAAACGTCCCTGCTTGTCCCGTCGGCGCACGGCCTCGCACGCCTTGCCGGTCAGCAGCACGTCCCGTACGCCCGGTGCGATCGTCGTGGCGAAGTCGATCGCACCGATCTTCTTGAGGGCCCGGCCCGCGCTGCCGAGCTTGTAGAACATCTGGAGGTAGTCGAGGAGGGCGCGCTCGGCGTCGATGGCCAGCGCGTACACCTCACCGCCGCCCGAGGCGACGGCGATCTTGCGCTCTTCGTAAGGAAGGGCTTCCGTCTCGAAGAGCTGCGCGATTCCTTGTCTGCCCTCGACCTCGACGAGAAGGGTGCGTTTGCCCTCCGTCGCGAGGGCGAGCGCGAGGGCGGCGGCCACCGTCGTCTTACCGGTACCGCCCTTGCCGCTGACGACCTGGAGCCTGCTCACGTATTCGAGCCTAACCAGTAAGGCCACGGGCTACGCACGAGGCTGCCACCCGGTACGACTACAGTCGCCCCATGACCAAGTGGGAATACGCGACCGTGCCCCTTCTCGTGCACGCGACCAAGCAGATTCTGGACACCTGGGGCGAGGACGGCTGGGAGCTCGTCCAGGTCGTTCCCGGACCCAACAACCCGGAGCAGTTGGTGGCCTACCTGAAGCGGGAGAAGGCCGCATGAGCGGGACCGTCGACGCCACCCTCGCCGAGCTGGGGCTGACGCTGCCCGAGGTCGTACCGCCGCTGGCCGCCTACCAGCCGGCCGTACGGTCCGGCGCGTACGTCTACACCTCGGGCCAGATCCCGATGGTGGACGGCAAGCTTCCGGTCACCGGCAAGGTGGGCGCCGAGGTCACCGCGGACGAGGCCAGGGAACTGGCCCGCACCTGCGCGCTGAACGCCCTCGCCGCCGTCAAGTCGGTCGTCGGCGACCTGGACCGGATCGCCCGCGTGGTGAAGGTCACCGGCTTCGTCGCCTCGGCCGCGGACTTCACTGGGCAGCCGGGCGTCGTCAACGGCGCGAGCGAGCTGCTGGGCCAGGTCCTCGGCGACAAGGGCGTGCACGCGCGCAGCGCCGTCGGCGTGGCCGTGCTGCCGCTCGACGCGCCCGTCGAGGTCGAGATCCAGGTGGAGCTGGTCCAGGACTGAGCCGCCGGACCCCGGCACCCCGGGGTCCCCCGCCCGATCCTGAGAGGTCCCGTCCGGTACGTGCGAACCGCACGTACGAGGCGGGACCTCTCCGCGTACGGGGACCACCGGACGCCCCGTGACACCGCCCGGGGCCCGGCGCGTGGCCGGGGACCTCTCGAACATCCTGGCGTCAGCGCATAGCATCCGGCCATGTCCAATGGTCAGTGGTACCCGCCCGAATGGCCCGAGCGGATCCGCGGCCTCGCCGCCGGCGAGATCACCGCGGTGACCCCCCGGCGGGCCGCGACCGTGATGCTCCTGCGCGACGAGCCCGGCGGCCCCGCCGTCCACATGCTGCGCCGCCGTACCTCCATGGCCTTCGCCGCGGGCGCGTACGCCTACCCGGGCGGGGGAGTCGACCCCAGGGACGACGACCGCCTCGTCGGCTGGGCCGGTCCCGGCCGCGACGTCTGGGCGCGGCGCCTCGGCGTCGACCCGGCCGCGGCGCAGGCCGTCGTCTGCGCGGCGGTGAGGGAGACGTACGAGGAGGCGGGTGTCCTGCTCGCGGGGGAGACCGCGGACACCGTCGTGGGGGACATCGGCGGGTCCTCCGGCGGCGACCGCGACGGCTGGGAGGCCGATCGTGCCGCCGTCGCCGCCCGCGAGCTGTCCTTCGCGGACTTCCTGCACCGGCGCGGGCTGATCCTGCGCAGCGACCTCCTCGGCGCGTGGGCCCGCTGGATCACCCCGGAGTTCGAGCCGCGCCGCTACGACACCTGGTTCTTCGTGGCCGCCCTGCCGCCCGGCCAGCGCACCAGGAACGCCTCGACCGAGGCCGACCGTACGGTGTGGATCAGACCCTCCGAGGCCACGGAGGCGTACGACAGGGGCGAGCTGCTGATGATGCCGCCGACCGTCGCGACGCTGCGTCAGCTCCAGTCGTACGGTACGGCCGCGGACGCGCTCGCCGGGGCCGAGGGGCGGGATCTGACGCCCGTGCTGGCCACGGCCCGGCTGGAGGGCGGGGAGCTGGTCCTGAGCTGGCCGGGGCACGACGAGTTCACCAAGCACGTCGGCCCGGCGTCCCCGCCCGGCCCGAGCGCTTCCCGCAGCCCCAGCGAGCAGAACGCGACCGGAGGCCCCGATGAGTGACGCCGCCGCCCTCCCCGGCCAGCCGCGTGGCGGGGTGCTCTCCGGCCCCGCCACCGCCCGCGCCGTGAACGTCCTCGCCCCGAACCCCTCCCCGATGACGCTCGACGGCACCAACACCTGGATCGTCTCGGAGCCCGGCTCCGATCTGGCGGTCGTGATCGACCCGGGGCCCCTGGACGACGTCCACCTCAAGGGGGTCGTCAGCGCCGCAGAGAAGGCCGGGAAGAGGATCGCGCTGACCCTGCTCACCCATGGCCATCCGGACCACGCGGAGGGCGCGGCCCGCTTCGCCGCCCTGACCCGTACCGACGTCCGCGCCCTGGACCCGGCTCTGCGGCTCGGGGACGAGGGCCTGGCGGCCGGTGACGTCATCACCACGGGAGGTCTGGAGCTGCGGGTCGTGCCGACCCCGGGCCACACCTCCGACTCGCTCTGCTTCCACCTGCCGGCCGACCGCGCCGTATTGACGGGAGACACCGTCCTGGGGCGCGGTACGACGCTCGTCGCGCATCCGGACGGCAGGCTCGGCGACTACCTCGACTCGCTGCGCAGGCTGCGCTCGCTCACCGTCGACGACGGTGTCGACACGGTCCTGCCGGGCCACGGTCCGGTCCTGGACGACGCGCAGGGCGCGGTGGAGTTCTATCTCGCCCACCGCGCGAACCGGCTCGCCCAGATCGAGACGGCGGTCGAGAACGGCCATCGCACGCCCGCGGAGGTCGTGGCGCACGTGTACGCGGGGGTGGACCGCTCGCTGTGGCCCGCCGCCGAGCTGTCCGTACGCGCACAGCTCGACTACCTGCGCGAGCACGGCCTCATCCCGGAGTAGCCGGGCCGCATACGCCGAAGGGCCCGCCGTACGCCGAAGGGCCCCGTCGTACGCCGAAGGGCCCCGCCGTCGTCCGGCGGGGCCCTTGGCAACCGAGAAGGCCCGTGTTCGGTACGGGCCTCCCTCGGTGCGAGCGTGTGCTCAGCGCGAGCGCTTCGCGAGGCGCTCCACGTCCAGCAGGATCACCGCGCGCGCCTCCAGCCGCAGCCAGCCGCGCTGGGCGAAGTCGGCGAGCGCCTTGTTGACCGTCTCGCGGGAGGCGCCGACGAGCTGGGCCAGCTCCTCCTGGGTCAAGTCGTGGACGACGTGGATGCCCTCCTCGGACTGCACGCCGAAGCGGCGCGACAGGTCCAGGAGCGCCCGTGCCACACGGCCGGGTACGTCGGAGAAGACCAGGTCGGACATCTGGTCGTTGGTCTTGCGCAGGCGTCGCGCGACGGCCCGCAGCAGCGCGGTGGCCACCTCGGGGCGGGCGTTCAGCCAGGGCTGGAGGTCGCCGTGGCCCAGACCGAGGAGCTTGACCTCGGTGAGCGCGGTCGCGGTGGCGGTGCGCGGGCCCGGGTCGAACAGGGACAGCTCGCCGATCAGCTCACCGGGGCCGAGTACGGCCAGCATGTTCTCCCGGCCGTCGGGCGAGGTGCGGTGGAGCTTGACCTTGCCTTCGGTGACCACGTAGAGGCGGTCGCCGGGGTCGCCCTCGTGGAACAGCGCGTCACCGCGCGCCAGCGTCGCTTCACTCATCGAGGCGCGGAGCTCCGCCGCCTGCTCGTCATCGAGCGCCGCGAAGAGCGGGGCACGCCGCAGAACGTCGTCCACGTGTTCTCTCCTTGTCGACCTGCTCAGGGAACCGTGGTCCCCACCTGCTCAAGGGACCGTGGTCCCCATGATGCCGTACGTGCTGCTTCTTCTCGGGTGGCTCGGCATCCCGGGCTTTCTCCGCCCTTCTCCGAGTCCCGACTGTTCGAACGGTTTGTTCGAAACCGTGCGATCAGTCACAAGTTTGACGTACGTACGTGCCCCACCGTGCCCGGAGGGCCGATTCGAGTGGTGATCCGCCATGGCCGGGGCGGATGTCAGTGGCGGGCTTTACGCTGGCCGGGTGTCCAACTCGCCGGTGACAGCGCAGGCCAAGGGGGCTGGAAGAGTGTCCGCGGAGCGTAATTCCGCTGTGGGCGAACAGCCTTCGGCGAAACCGAAAAAAGCCGCAAAAGGGTCAAAGTCCAAGGTGGCGACCTCCGCCGCCGGTGCCAGGACCGGACCGGAATCGAAACTGGCGATGGTCCGCCGGGCCCGCCGGATAAACCGTGAGCTGGCCGAGATCTATCCGTACGCCCATCCCGAGCTGGATTTCCGGAACCCGTTCGAGCTGCTGGTCGCGACGGTCCTGTCCGCCCAGACGACCGACCTCCGGGTCAACCAGACGACGCCCGCCCTCTTCGCCAGGTACCCGACGCCCGAGGACATGGCCGCGGCCGTACCGGAGGAGCTGGAGGAGGTCATCAGGCCGACGGGCTTCTTCCGCGCCAAGACCAAGTCCCTCATCGGGCTCTCCACCGCGCTCCGCGACCGCTTCGACGGCGAGGTGCCGGGCAGGCTGGCCGATCTCGTGACGCTCCCGGGCGTCGGCCGCAAGACGGCCAACGTGGTGCTCGGCAACGCCTTCGGAGTCCCTGGTCTGACCGTGGACACGCACTTCGGCCGGCTGGTCCGCCGCTGGAAGTGGACGGAGCAGGAGGACCCGGAGAAGGTCGAGGCGGAGATCGCCGCGATCTTCCCCAAGAGCGAGTGGACGATGCTCTCGCACCGGGTGATCTTCCACGGCCGCCGGGTCTGCCACTCCCGCAAGCCCGCCTGCGGCGCCTGCCCGATCGCGCCGCTCTGCCCCTCGTACGGAGAGGGCGAGACGGACCCGGAGAAGGCCCGCAAGCTGCTCAAGTACGAGCTGGGCGGCTACCCGGGCCAGCGCCTGAGCCCGCCCGCCGACTACCCGGGCCGGCCGGCCCCGCCCGCAGGCACCGCGCGGGACTGATGCGGGGACCGAGGGGCCGAATTGAGCAGCCGGAGGAGGTGCCCCGTATGAAGCGCCATGGGGCGGTACGAGGCGCGGCGGGCGACGACGGATGCACGGCGCCGGCGTGGGACGCGGTGCCCACGCGGGCGGGCACGGCCGCGCGAGCCGGGGCGGACGCCGCGTGGGCGGTGAGGGCCGTACGAGCGATGACGGCCGTACGAGCGATGGCGGGCGTACGAGCGGTGGCGGCCGTACGAGCGGTAGCGGGCGTACGAGCGGTGCTTGGCGCGGCCGGACGGTGCGGTCCGCGCCGGCCGCACGATCGGGTGGAGCCGGACGGGCGCGGAACGATCCCGCCGACGGCAGGCGTTGTACGACGGGGGTGCCCATGACGCGCGCGAGAGAGACCTACGACCCATCGGCCGACGGCATCGCCGTCAGCGGCGACGGGCTGCCCGACTGGCTGGCGCCCGTCGTCGGCGCCGTCAGGACCGTCCAGGGCCAGCCGCCCGGCCGCTTCCTGCCGCCGGAGAGCGAAGGCGGCCGTCAGTCCGCCGTGCTCATCCTCTTCGGTGAGGGCGCCCGCGGGCCCGAACTGCTGCTCATGGAGCGCGCGAGCAGCCTCCGCTCGCACCCGGGACAGCCCGCGTTCCCGGGCGGCGCCCTCGACCCCGAGGACGGCGACCCGGCGACCACCGGCCCGCTGCGCGCCGCCCTGCGGGAGGCCCAGGAGGAGACCGGCCTCGACCCGGCGGGCGTCCAGCTCTTCGGCGTGCTGCCCCGGCTCTACATCCCGGTGAGCGGTTTCGTGGTGACGCCCGTCCTCGGCTGGTGGCGGACCCCGACCCCGGTCGGGGTCGTCGACCCCGCGGAGACGGCCCGGGTCTTCACGGTCCCGGTGGCCGAGCTGACGGACCCGGCCAACCGCGCGACCACCCGCCACCCCCGGGGGCACGAGGGCCCGTGCTTCCTGGTGGAGTCCGCCCTGGTCTGGGGGTTCACCGCGGGAGTCATCGACGGGATCCTGCACCACGCGGGATGGGAGCGGCCCTGGGACCGCTCCCGGCACGTCCCGCTCGACTGGCGTGCATGAAAGGCTGACCCGGTGCTCTGGACGGGGCCACCGGTGACATTTCCGCGAGGCAAGCGAGGCTACTGACGGTGAACGTGCTGGACATCCTGCTGCTGCTCGCCGCCGTCTGGTTCGCCGTCGTGGGCTACCGCCAGGGGTTCGTCGTCGGCATCCTGTCGGTGGTCGGCTTCCTCGGCGGCGGCCTCGTCGCCGTCTATCTCCTCCCCGTGGTCTGGGCCAAGCTCACGCAGGACTCCGAGGTCTCCACGACCGCCGCCGTCGTCGCGGTCGTCATAGTGATCGTCTGCGCCTCCGTGGGGCAGGCGTTCACCACGCACCTCGGCAACAAACTCCGCCGCTACATCACCTGGTCCCCGGCCCGCGCCCTGGACGCCACCGGCGGCGCGCTGGTCAACGTCGTGGCGATGCTGCTGGTCGCCTGGCTGATCGGCTCGGCCCTCGCCGGTACGTCGCTGCCGACGCTCGGCAAGGAGGTCCGCAGCTCCAAGGTGCTCACCGGCGTCTCGCAGGTCATGCCCTCGGAGGCGTCGACCTGGTTCACGGACTTCTCGTCCGTCCTCGCGCAGAACGGCTTCCCGCAGGTCTTCAGCCCGTTCGCCAGCGAGCCCATCACCGATGTGGAGCCCCCGGACCCGGCGCTCGCCGGCAGCCCGGTCGCCGCCCGCGCCCAGAAGTCCATCGTCAAGGTCGTCGGCACCGCTCCGAGCTGCGGCAAGGTCCTCGAAGGCTCCGGCTTCGTCTTCGCCGACCGCAGGGTCATGACCAACGCGCACGTGGTCGGCGGCGTGAGCGAGCCGACGGTCCAGATCGGCGGCGAGGGCAAGCTGTACGACGCGAAGGTCGTCCTCTACGACTGGCGGCGCGACATCGCCGTACTGGACGTGCCCGATCTCCCCGCGACGCCGCTCCAGTTCACCCAGGACGGCGCGTCCAGCGGGGACGACGCGATCGTCGCCGGCTTCCCGGAGAACGGCGCGTACGACGTCCGCTCCGCGCGCGTCCGCGGCCGTATCGACGCCAACGGCCCCGACATCTACCGCCGCGGTGAGGTCCAGCGCCGCGTCTACTCGCTCTTCGCGACCGTGCGCCAGGGCAACTCCGGCGGCCCGCTCCTCACCCCCGAGGGCAAGGTGTACGGGGTGATCTTCGCCAGGTCGCTCGACGACGTCGAGACCGGCTACGCCCTGACGGTCGACGAGATCCGCGACGACATCACCCTCGGCCGGACCGCGAACCAGCAGGTCGACACCCAGGGATGCGCGCTCTAGACGCCGTTGGCCCCGGCCCGGGTGGCGGCAGTGCCCCTCCCGGTCCCGGCGGACGGGTGCTAGGGCCTCTCGGCGCGTTGATGGCGCAGCCGGGCCGAGACCCAGCGTGCTCGGCGGCGGAGGATCAGCGAAATGCCGAGTCGGGCATCATGGCGCTGATCATCGGGGCCGCCCTTTCTGTGCGTGATCGGCCCCGAGGCCGAGCGGCGGTTGCGTGCTGCGTCACCGTAGTCGTGCGTCCAGCCCATACCCCGACGTCTGCCCGTGCCCCATGGTCGGTAACCGCGCCGGAGGCGGCCAATCGGCCTATGCGCCCGGCATTTGGCTGTTCGTAGGACAAGCGTTCGCGACGTTCACCCGTTGGTGTGAGCGCGGTTCAGGTGCGGGCCTCTCGGGCTCTTCAACGGTCCGGTTCGGGGTCCTTGAGCCAGTTGATGAGCTCCGAGGAGAAAGCCACCGGATCCTCCTCGTGCGGGAAGTGTCCCAGACCGTCGAAGAGCCGCCACCGGTACGGAGCCTCCACGTACGCGGCGGACCCGGCCGTACTGCGCGTGCGCATCGCCGGATCGAGTGACCCGTGGAGCTGGAGCGTCGGCACCCGCACGGGCCGTTTCATCCGCCGGTTGAACTGGATGCCGTCCGGACGCGCCATCGACCGGACCATCCAGCGGTACGGCTCGATCGAGCAGTGCGCCGTGGACGGAATGGCCATCGCGCGCCGGTAGACCCCGATCGCCTCGTCGTCCGGCAGCCGGGGCCCCGACCACTCCTGGATCAGCCGCCCCACCAGCGCCGCGTCGTCGGCGACGAGTTGACGCTCCGGCAGCCACGGCCGCTGGAAGCCCCAGATGTACGAGCCCGCGCGGCTCTGCGCGAAGTCGGAGAGCATCGCCGAGCGCCAGCGGCGCGGGTGCGGCATCGAGGAGACCGCCAGCCGGCGCACCAGCTTGGGCCGCATCACGGCCGCGGTCCAGGCGAGGTAGCCGCCCAGGTCGTGGCCGACGAGCGCGGCGTCGGGCTCACCGAGCGAGCGCACCACCCCGGTGATGTCCAGCGCCAGGTTCGCCGGGTCGTACCCCCGCGGCGTACGGTCGCTGCCGCCCACGCCCCGCAGATCCATCGCGACCGCCCGGTACCCGGCCTCCGCGAGCGCCGGGAGCTGGTGCCGCCACGTCCACCAGAACTGTGGGAAGCCGTGCAGCAGCAGCACCAGCGGCCCGTCGCCCATCTCGGCGATGTGGAAGCGCGCGCCGTTGGCCGCCACGTCACGGTGGGTCCAGGGCCCGTCGAGGCGTACGGCGGAGCCCGGCGCCGGAGTGGCCCGGTGCACCGGACCTGACGAACTCGCCGGGGTCGTACCGGAGGTGGCACCGGGCTCGGAATCAGGGGCGGTCATACGGTCGAGCGTGCCACAGACTTGGAGCCTTCCCCCACCTCGCGCGGGTGCGGCTTCACGTTCTGGAGCACGGCGGCGGTCTGCTTGGCCGAGGCGATCGACCTCTCCGGCGGCTTGACCTTCTTGAACTTCCTGAGCGCGAGGCCGGCCAGCAGCCCGGCGATCAACAGGAACGCGACACCCACGATCAGGAACGACCAGGCCAGGCCCAGCCCCAGATTGTGGATCCCGTACGCGGCGGCGAAGCTCAGCACCGGCAGTGCGAACAGCGCGAACACCGCCGCGATGGCGCCGGCGGCCCCACCGGTGACGCCGCGCTTGACGTCCTGTCGCACCTCCGCCTTGGCCAGGGCGATCTCGTCGTGCACCAGCGCGGACATCTCGGCGGTCGCCGCGGCGACCAGCTGACCGATACTGCGGTCCGCACCGCCGGCCTCGACAACGGTGCCGGTCGTGACAGCGTCGGCGACATGCATGCCGGGGTCGCTCATCGGTGACTCCCTACCTTCTCGCTCTTCTCGTCTGCGGATCGCAGGGCGGTCCGTCCGCGCGATCGCAGGTCCGTCGGATGTCCGATCATGCCGGACCGGGGCCGTCGTCGCGCGCCGCCCCCGCGTGTTCCGCCAGCCGGCGGTGTTCCGCGGCCTTCGCCTCGTACAGCGCGGCCATGCGCAAGTGGTACCCAGGATCGTCCTGCTCATAGATGTCGGGGATGCCGTCCAGGTCCTCGTCGCGCTCCTCCGCCTCGTAGAGCGTGCGGTATGTACGGACCCGCATCTTCAGCAGGGCCCCCGCCAGCACGGCGGCGATCAGGGAACCGGTCAGCACCGCGGCCTTCACCTCGTCGGTGAGCCCGGGATCGGTGGCGAAGGCCAGCTCCCCGATGAGCAGCGAGACCGTGAAGCCGATCCCGGCGAGCGTCGCGAGGGCGAAGACATCGGGCCAGGTCAGGTCCTTGTTCAGCTCGGCGCGGGTGAACCGTACGGCCAGCCACGTACCCCCGAAGATGCCGACGGCCTTGCCGACCACCAGCCCCAGGAGCACCCCGAGGGTCTCCGGCTGGGTGAAGACCCGGCCGAGCGCGTCGCCGGAGACCGAGACGCCCGCCGAGAACAGGGCGAACAGCGGCACGGCCAGCGCCGCCGACAGCGGGCGCACCAGATGCTCGATGTGCTCGCCGGGGGAGCGCTCCTCGCCCTCGCGCCGGGTGCAGCGCAGCATCAGACCCATCGCGACCCCGGCGATGGTGGCGTGGACGCCGCTGTTGTACATCAGCCCCCAGACGACCAGGGCCAGCGGAACGTACACGTACCAGCCGCGCACCTCTTTCCGCACCAGCAGCCAGAAGACGACGAGGCCCGCGAACGCGCCGCCGAGCGCCAGGAAGTTCAGCTCGCCGGTGAAGAAGACGGCGATGATCAGGATGGCGAAGAGGTCGTCGACGACGGCGAGGGTGAGGAGGAAGGCGCGGAGCGCGGACGGCAGGGACGTGCCGAGGACCGCGAGAACGGCGAGGGCGAAGGCGATATCGGTGGCGACGGGCACCGCCCAGCCGCCGAGCGAGCCGCCGCCCACCGTGTTGACCAGCACGTACACCAGCGCGGGCGCCACCATTCCGGAGGCGGCGGCGATGACGGGGAGCGCCGCCGCCTTCGGGTCGCGCAGCTCCCCGGCCACCAGCTCCCGCTTGAGTTCGATGCCGGCGACGAAGAAGAAGACGGCGAGCAGACCGTCGGCCGCCCAGTGCTGCACGGAGAGGTCGAGCCCGAGCGCGCCCGGCCCGAAATGGAAGTCGCGTACGGCGTCGTAGGCGCCGCTGAGCGGGGTGTTGGCCCAGACGAGGGCGGCGACGGCGGCGACGAGCAGCAGCACACCGCCGACGGTCTCGGTGCGCAGCGCCTCCGCGACGTAGTTCCGCTCGGGGAGCGGGAGCCGTCCGAGGAACGTGCGTACGGGGGTGGGGGCAGGCGCGGGCATCCGGCGTCCTCCGGTCGGGTGGGCGGGCATGACGTACTCACATGCCGACCAGACTTCCCGGCGCCCCTATGCACTTCGTGTTCATTTGTTGACGCGTTCCGTACCCTACCCGGATGCGCGGACCGCCCGGATACGCGGAACGGGGCGCCGGCGTGCGGTTCTCCGCCGGGCGCCCCGTCCACCGGGCGCGTGCGCCGGTGCTCAGTCCTCGCTGCTCGCGCCGGGGAGCTGGGTCTGGATCAGCTCCATGACGGAGGAGTCGGTGAGCGTGGTGACGTCACCGAGCTGGCGGTTCTCGGCGACGTCCCGCAGCAGTCGCCGCATGATCTTGCCGGAGCGGGTCTTTGGCAGTTCGGCGACCGGAAGGATCCGCTGGGGCTTGGCGATCGGGCCGAGGACCCCGCTGACATGGCCCCGCAGCTCGGCCACCAGACCGTCGTCCACGGAGGCGGTGCCGCGCAGGATCACGAAGGCGACGATGGCCTGGCCCGTGGTCGGGTCGGCGGCGCCGACGACCGCCGCCTCGGCGACCTTGGGGTGGGAGACGAGGGCGGACTCGACCTCGGTCGTCGAGATGTTGTGGCCCGAGACCAGCATGACGTCGTCGACCCGGCCCAGCAGCCAGATGTCGCCGTCGTCGTCCTTCTTGGCGCCGTCCCCGGCGAAGTACCTGCCCTCGAAGCGCGACCAGTACGTGTCGATGAACCGCTGGTCGTCACCCCAGATGGTGCGCAGCATCGACGGCCACGGCTCGGTGAGGACGAGATAGCCGCCGCCCCCGTCGGGCACCTCGCGCCCCTCGTCGTCCACGACGGTGGCGGAGATGCCGGGCAGGGCGCGCTGCGCGGAGCCCGGCTTGGTCGCGGTCACCCCGGGGAGCGGCGAGATCATCATCGCGCCGGTCTCGGTCTGCCACCAGGTGTCCACGACCGGGGTCTTGCCCGCGCCGATGTGCTCCCGGTACCAGATCCACGCCTCGGGGTTGATCGGCTCGCCGACCGAGCCCAGCACCCGCAGGGACGACAGGTCGAACTTGGCGGGGATGTCGTCGCCCCACTTCATGAACGTACGGATCGCGGTCGGCGCGGTGTAGAGGATCGTGACCCCGTACTTCTGGACGATCTCCCAGAACCGGCCCTGGTGCGGGGTGTCGGGGGTGCCCTCGTACATCACCTGGGTGGCGCCGTTGGCGAGCGGCCCGTACACGATGTACGAGTGGCCCGTCACCCAGCCGATGTCGGCCGTGCACCAGTACACGTCCGTCTCGGGCTTGAGGTCGAAGACGGCGTGGTGGGTGTAGGACGCCTGGGTGAGATAGCCGCCCGAGGTGTGCAGGATGCCCTTCGGCTTCCCCGTCGTACCGGACGTGTAGAGGATGAAGAGCGGGTGCTCCGCGCCGAACGCCTCGGGGGTGTGCTCGGCGGACTGGCGGCCCACGATCTCGTGCCACCACACGTCCCGGGAGGCGTCGAACGCGGTGTCCTGTCCGGTACGGCGCACCACGAGGACATGCTCGACCTGCGGGCACTTGGCGACGGCCTCGTCGATGGCCGGCTTGAGCGCGGACGGCTTGCCGCGGCGGTAACCGCCGTCGGAGGTGATGACCAGCTTGGCGTCGGCGTCCTGGATCCGGGAGGCGACGGCGTCGGCGGAGAAGCCGCCGAAGACCACGGAGTGCGCGGCTCCGATCCGGGCGCAGGCCAGCATGGCGACGGCGGCCTCGGGGATCATCGGCAGATAGACGGCGACGCGGTCCCCGGTACGGACGCCCAGCTCGGTGAGGGCGTTCGCGGCCCGCGACACCTCGTCCTTGAGCTCCGCGTAGGTGAGGGACCGGCTGTCGCCGGGCTCGCCCTCGAAGTGGATCGCCACGCGGTCGCCGTGACCGGCCTCGACATGGCGGTCGACGCAGTTGTAGGCGACATTCAGCTCGCCGTCCGCGAACCACTTCGCGAAGGGCGGGTTCGACCAGTCGAGTGTCTCGGTCGGCTCGGTGACCCAGGTGAGCCGCCTCGCCTGCTCGGCCCAGAAGCCAAGCCTGTCCGCCTCGGCCCGCTCGTACGCCTCCGCCGTCACATTGGCGTGCGCGGCCAGCTCGGCCGGCGGAGTGAACCGCCGCTCCTCTTTGAGAAGATTGGCCAGGCTTTCGTTGCTCACGACATCTCCCTTTCCCAGGGCGTCCTAGCGTCCTATGTGTCCCGGGCCCTAGCTCATCAGGCCGATGCCCTGGTGACAAGGGGCTTCCCCTCCGGCACCGGGGCTCCCCGCCCGGTCTCCCGCCCGGTGCCCTGCCGGGCGGGAGCGGCCCGCTTCCCCCGGACAGGTGGGTGGGAAGAGGAGGGAAGGGGCCACACACTCTCACGGACGCGGTACGCGGACGGTTCAGGCGCGCGACTCCTCCCGTGCGGTGGGCGCCACCCGGTTGAAGACCTCCTCGCCCGGGGCGGCGCCGATACCGGTCCCGCCACCGGCCCCGGTCCCGGCGCTGTGCGCCAGGAGGTAGGCCTGGGCCTCGCCGACATGGAAGTACATGCCGTTCAGCTCCAGTCGGCCTTCGGCGAGCCCGCGCGCGACCGCCTCATGGGCCCGGAGATGCTCCAGCTGCTGGACCACATTGGTGAGACAGAGCTGCTCGACCGCGTCGGCCGGCAGCCGCCCGGAGATACTGGCGTACGCCTGCTGACGGTTCCTCATCCGCTCCAGACTGGGCTGCCCGTGGCGCAGCCAGCGCGCCAGCGGGGTGGACGGTACGGGGGCGGGCCCCGCCTCTCCGAAGCGGTCCGCGGCACCGGGGTCCGGGCCGGGCGTGTCGAGCAGGGCCTGCATCGCCCCGCACCCCGAATGACCGCATACGGTGATCGACTCCACCCGCAGCACGTCCACGGCGTACTCGATCGCGGCGGCCACCGAGTCGTCCACACCGACCGCCCCCGGCGGCGGCACCAGATTCCCCACGTTCCGTACGGTGAGGAGCTCGCCCGGACCACTGGACGTGATCATGCTCGTGACCAGCCGGGAGTCGGCGCAGGTGAGAAAGAGCTGGGAGGGACACCGGCCCTCGCGCGCCGACCGCGCCGGCTCGTCGCGCACCAGCGGGGCGGTGCTCCGCTGGAAGGGGCCGCGCCCGCCGGCCAGTTGTCTCCCCCCGGGCGACAGGACGGGTACGGAATCCGGCTCGGCGACGTCCGGTCGCGGGGCGACATCCGGATCGGGGGCCAGGGCGTGCGCGGCCTCCGGTGTGGCGGTGGCGTCCGGCCCGGGCGCCGCGTCCGGCCCCGGCGCGACGTCCAGGCCAGGCGCGGGCGGTACGACGTGGCGGTGGTTGCGCCACGGCGCCCAAGGACGGCAGCGGACATGTGGCTCACCGGAGGGCAGTTCCGCGATCCTGGCACCCGCCCGGCCGGCGAACTCCGCCGTACCTCCCTGGGCGACATGCGAGGACCGCCAGTCGTGCAGGGCCTCGTACGCCGCGTGGTCCATGAAGGAGCCGTCCAGCTCCACCACGCATCTGGCCTCCTGCGGGACCTGATGCAGCATGCGGCTGAGTCTCGGTACGGCGAGGAAGGTCAACTGACCCCGAGCACGGACCCGGTGGACGCCGTCCAGCTCCTCGACCGTGATCCGCGTCCGCGTCAGCCGGTGCAGCGCGACCGCCACCGCCACCGCGATCCCGATCACCACTCCTTCCAGTACACCGGTGAACACCACGGCGGTCAGGGTCACCGCGTACACCAGCAGCTCGCGGTTGCGCCGCACGCTGCGCAGATGCGTGATGTTCACCATCTGCACCCCGACCACCATCACCAGCGCGGCCAGGGCCGCCAGCGGGATCAGATCCAGCACCGGTACGAGCAGCAGCGCCGCCACCGCGACCCACAGTCCGTGCAGCATCGTCGAATTGCGGCTCACACTCCCGGCGGCGACATTGGCGGCGCTGCGCACGGCGACCCCGGTGACGGGCAGCCCGCCGAGCGCACCGGAGACCACGTTCCCCGCGCCCTGTCCGGCCAGCTCCCGGTCGAGCCGGGCGCGGGGGATCCGGACGCCCGGTGTCTTGCGCGCGGCCACCAGTTTGTCCACGGCGACCGCGGACAGCAGCGATTCGACGCTGCCGACCAGGGTGATGGTGAGGACGGCGGCCAGCAGCCCGAGCACGGGCCCCTCGGGCAGCCCGGGCAGGACATGGCTGCTCCAGGACGGCAGATCGACCCGCTCCAGCCGCAGCCCGACGAGAGCCGCCGCGGTCGTGGACAGGGCCACCGCGGCGAGAGCGGCCGGGACCTTCCGTACGGCCCGGCCCACTCTCCCCGGAAGGCGCGGCCAGAGGAGCAGGACCGCGACCGTCAGGGCGCTCACGGAGAGGGCGCCCGGATGCAGATGGGCCAACTGCGAAGGCAGACCGCGCACATTGGCGACGGCGGAGCTCTGCGGCGAACCGCCGAGCACGATATGGAGCTGCGCGAGGGCGATCGTGACGCCGATCCCCGCGAGCATGCCGTGCACGATCGCCGGGCTGACCGCGAGCGCCGAGCGGGCCACCCGTAGCGCGGCGAGTCCGAGTTGGGCGAGACCGGCGCAGATGGTGATGACGCAGGTGGTGCGCCAGCCGTATCGCTGGATCACGTCGGCCGTGACCACCGTGAGCCCGGCCGCGGGCCCGCTGACCTGGAGCGGGGCGCCGCCCAGCCGCCCGACGACCAGCCCGCCGACCGCGGCGGCCACCAGGCCCGCCTGGAGCGGTGCGCCGGTGGCGAGCGCGATGCCGAGGGAGAGCGGGAGCGCGATCAGGAAGACGGAGATGGACGCGGAGAGGTCGGCCCCCGCGATCCGGAATCTGCGGCCGTCCGGCGGGGTGGGGCGGGCCGGTCGGTCGGTGTGAGTGGGAACGCCGGCAGTCATATTTCCGTCCCCTCCGGGCGGCTGGCGAATGGCGGTGTCTCAACACTTGGTAAATGGATCGTAATGGAGGGTAAAGATTAAGTCGTGACATTTCGGGCGAATGGAGTAGAGCTTCACCCGGAGTGATGATTAGTCATTTTGTACGGCTTGTCGTTTCTTCTTCTAATCAGTCTCAGTGCGAGGTTGTCGGCGCTCGACGCCGCGCCGGCAGTCGCCGCTCGGCACTTCGGTACTGAATCTGAAGGAAGAGGTGGGCGGATGCTGGCCGCCACAAAACGAATTTCCTTCGGCGCTGCCGCGATGGCGCTCGCCGTCGGCCTCGCCGGATGCTCCGGTGTCCAGGACACCAAGCAGGAAACGTCGAAGGGCTCCCAGGCGGCGAAGAAGGGCATGGGGGCGCCCAATGCCGTACGGCTCATCGGTGACGGTTCGACCGCGTTCACCGGGGCGCAGCCGCACCTTGCCAAGCCGCAGCGGCTGCGGCCCGGTCAGCAGCCCCCGCAGTTCGTGGTGTTCTCCTGGGACGGCGCCGGCGAGGACAGCCAGCAGCTCTTCTCGTACTTCCGGGAGCTGTCCAAGAAGTACGACGCGAAGATGACGTACTTCCTGAGCGGCGTCTATCTGCTCCCCGAGGAGAAGGCCAAGCAGTACGACCCGCCGAAGCACACGATCGGCACCTCCGACATCGGATTCAACGACACCAAGGGAATCCAGGACACCCTGCGGGAGGTGCGGGCCGCCTGGAGCGAGGGCAACGAGATCGGCACCCACTTCAACGGCCACTTCTGCGGCAAGAACGGCGGAGTCGGCACCTGGTCCGTCGACGAGTGGAAGAGCGAGATCAACCAGGCCAAGGCGTTCGTGAAGGGCTGGAAGTCCAACACGGGTCTCCAGGACGAGGCCCCGCTGCCCTTCGACTACGACAAGGAGCTGATCGGCGCCCGCACCCCGTGTCTGGAGGGGCAGAAGAACGCGATGCGCGCGGGGAAGGCGATGGGCTTCCGCTACGACTCCAGCGGCATCGGCAACCAGGTCTGGCCGAAGAAGAAGGAGGGGCTGTGGGACGTCCCGCTCCAGCTCGTCCCGGTGCCCGGCCGCGAGTTCGAGACGCTCTCGATGGACTACAACTTCATGTACAACCAGTCAGGGGAGTCCAGCGGCGACGAGTCGCAGCACACCTACTGGGGCAACCAGATGCGTGACGGCCTGCTCCAGGCGTTCGACCGCGCCCACAAGGGCAACCGCGCCCCGCTGATCATCGGCAACCACTTCGAGTCCTGGAACGGCGGCACCTACATGCGCGCCGTCGAGGAGACCATCAAGACGGTCTGCCCCCAGAAGGACGTGCAGTGTGTGACCTTCCGCCAGCTTGTGGACTGGCTGGACGCCCAGGACCCGGCGACGCTGGAGAAGCTGCGCGGCCTCGGCGTCGGCGAGGCCCCGAAGGGCGGCTGGGCGGCCTACACCTCCACCCCGCCGAACTCCGCCTCCCCGGCCGCCTCGGCCTCCCCGGCGGTGGCCGCGAAGCACTGAGCCCGCTCGGGGGCACGAGGTCCGGGCCGGCCCGGCGGGACCGGACGTTCGGCGCGCGAGGTCCGGGCGGCCGGGCGGGCTTCCGTCAGGACGGCTGGGGCAGTGCGAGGGCTTCGCTCAGTACGAAGGCGGGGTGGGCCCGGGGGGGCCCGGGGGGCCCCCCCCGGGCGGGGGGCCCCCCCCGCGGGGGGGGGTGGTGTGTTGTGTGCCGCGGGGGCGCGGGGGGGGGCGACTCGCGGCCGGGGTGGGCGCGGGGTCGGGAACCCCAGCGCCCGGGGGCGGGGCCCCCGGCCCCCCCCCCCCCCACGCCCGTCTTCGCGTTGCCCCAGCTCTCGGCGTTCCTGAGATGGAAGTGGACCATCTGCCGGGTGTAGCGCTCCCAGTCGCGCAGCTCGTACGAGTCCTCCGCCGCGTCCTGAAGGGTCTGGAGGGCGCAGCGGTTGTCCGCCTCCAGCAGTTCGAAGCGGGAGGGCCGGCCCTTCTCCATCGCCCGTACCCATTCCGAGTGTCCGACCGTGACGAGCAGGTCCTCGCCGACCTCGTCGCGGAGGAACTCCACGTCGTCCCGGCCCTGGACCTTGTTGCCGACGACCTTCAGGGAGACGCCGAAGTCCCGCGCGTACTCCTTGTACTGGCGGTAGACCGACACGCCCTTACGGGTCGGCTCGGCCACCAGGAACGTCATGTCGAACCGGGTGAACATCCCGGAGGCGAACGAGTCGGAACCGGCAGTCATGTCGACGACCACGTACTCGTGGGGCCCGTCCACCAGGTGGTTCAGGCACAGCTCGACCGCGCCGACCTTCGAGTGGTAGCAGGCCACGCCCAGGTCGGACTCCGAGAACGGGCCGGTGGCCATCAGCCGGATCTCGCCGTCGTCGAGGATGACGGGGCGGGCGCACGCGTCGTACACGGGGTTGTTCTCGCAGACCCGCAGCAGCCGTGAGCCCTCGCCCGGCGGCGTCGTCTTGATCATCGCGTCCACCGAGGCGATCCGCGGATTGGTGCCCCGCAGGTACTCCTTGATCAGCGGGAGGTGCGCCCCCATCGCGGGCAGCGTCGCGGCCGCTGTCTCGTCGAGGCCGAGCGCGGCCCCGAGATGCTGGTTGATGTCGGCGTCCACCGCGACGACGGGGGCCTCATTGGCGGTCAGGTGGCGGATGAAGAGCGATGACAGCGTCGTCTTGCCGCTGCCGCCCTTCCCCACGAAAGCGATCTTCATGTTCACGTAGGGTAGCGGCAATCTCGCTCCAGGTGATGGGTTCGTGTGGAGAAGACCACTCCAAGGTGGGGCGCGCGCACGGGGCGCGTAGCCTCGCTACCTATGAGTACGACAGCCTCTGACGCCTCCTCCGCGCCACGGCCGGAGGACCCCCTGGCCACCCTGGCCGCCCTGCCGGGCGTTCCCGGCGCGGTGGACTCCGTACGGAAGGCCGTCGACCGAGTCTACGGCCACCGTGTGATGCGACGTCGCAGCGGCGAGGTCACCTCCGAGGCGGCGCTGAGGGCGGCGCGCGGATCCGCCGCGCTGTCCGGGGCGGACTGGGCGCTCGAAGAGGTGCGCCGGCGCAGCGACTTCGGGTCCGACGCCGAGGCCCGTACGGTCGGCGCCGCTCTGCGGCTGAACGCGGAGGCGGGCCAACTGCTCTCCGTCTGGTCGCAGTCGCCGCTCCGGGTGCTGGCCCGGCTGCATCTGGTGGCGGCCGGTGGCGCGGGGGTCTCCGACCGTACGGTGGGGCGGCCCCGGCTGGCGGGCGAGCCGGTCGTGGAGGCGCCCGGCGCCGGTGCGGCGGCTCCGGCGGGCGGTGGCACGGTCGTGCGGTCCGACGGCGCGTCGGTCGCAGAGGTCCCTAACGCCGAGGTGCCGGCTCCGGTGCCGCCGGTCGGGACGCCGCTGCCGGACGCCGACGAGGTCGCCGCCCGGCTGGACGGGCTGGCCCGGCTGGTGATCACCCCGAGCGCGGCGCCCGCTCTGGTGACGGCCGCGGTGGTGCACGGCGAACTGCTGGCGCTGCGCCCCTTCGGCTCGTACAACGGCCTGGTGGCGCGGGCGGCCGAGCGCATCGTGCTGATCGGCAGTGGTCTCGACCCCAAGTCGATCTGTCCGGCCGAGGTCGGCCACGCGGAGCTGGGGCGTGCGGCGTACGCGGCGGCGTTCGAGGGGTATGTGTCCGGGACCCCGCAGGGCATGGCGGCGTGGATCACGCACTGCGGTCGCGCGGTCGAGCTGGGGGTACGGGAGTCCACGGCCGTCTGTGAGGCGCTTCAGCGAGGCGCGGCCTGACCTGCCTGGAGGCGCGGCCTGACCTGCCTGAAGGCGTTCGTCCTGACACGAAGTTGCGGCGGCGCCGTAGGGGGCACCGCCGCTGGCACGTCCACCGGGTTACCAAGCGTCCTCGTGTGTTGCCCATCAGGTCGGGTACTTTGCCCGTCACCTGGTGCGGCTGGCCCGTAATCGACGGGTCGACGTCGCGTGGGTGCCCAGCTTTCCTGCTCGGTCCGTGGGGCCTGGTGCGTAAAAAGGTGATCCTCTCGGATGTCCTTGGTCTCGCGGGCCGTTGAATCCTTTGTACTCCTGTCCGCCAGGATGCGGAACCCCCGGCCCCACTTCTTTACTTTTGGGTTCAAATACGGGCAAAGGCGGCGGATTGGCGGCGTCGACTGGCGTACCAGACCAGTCCGGCCGTGGCCGCCGCCGCGCCCACCGCCGCTGCCGCCACCAGTGCGGGGCGGGGAGGCATGGAGAAGGCGGGCAGTCGCTGCTTCAGCCGGACGGGCCGGTTGAAGACGAGAACCGGCCATTCACGGGCCACCGCCTCGCGTCGCAGCGCCCGGTCCGGGTTGACGGCGAAGGGGTGGCCGACCGATTCGAGCATCGGTACATCGGTGAAGGAGTCGCTGTACGCGTAACAGCGGGCCAGGTCGTACCCCTCGGACGCGGCGAGCGCCTTGACTGCCTCCGCCTTGGTCGGCCCGTACGCGTAGTACTCCACCTCGCCGGTGAAGCAGCCGTCGTCGCCGACGACCATGCGGGTGGCCACGACCCGGTCGGCGCCCAGCAGCTCGCCGATGGGCTCGACGACCTCCGCGCCCGAGGTGGAGACGATCACCACGTCGCGGCCGGCGGTGTGGTGCTCCTCGATGAGCGACGCCGCCTCGTCGTAGATGATCGGGTCGATCAGATCGTGCAGCGTCTCCGCGACGATCTCCTTCACCTGCTGGACGTTCCAGCCTTTGCAGAGCGCGGAAAGGTACTCCCGCATCCGCTCCATCTGATCGTGATCCGCGCCTCCCGCGAGGAAGACAAACTGTGCGTACGCGGTGCGCAGCACGGCACGGCGGTTGATCAGGCCGCCTTGGTAGAAGGACTTGCTGAAGGTCAACGTCGAAGACTTCGCAATGACCGTCTTGTCCAGGTCAAAGAAGGCTGCTGTGCGCGGCAAGGAGTGGTTTTCCACGAGGTCGAGCATATGCGCCCACCATTCGGCGTAAGGTGCGGCGCGTGGGTTTGCCTGAGAAGGCTCTCGGGTACACCATGGAAGTCACGGATCGTTCGCGACCGTGCTAACCCGGTCCGGCTCCTCCCCCCCCCCGAGTCGGCCGTGGGGACGACCCCCGCTCTCCCCCCCGGCGGGGGTCGTCGCATGTCCGGACGCGTTTTTGGCTCTCGCGCCACGGCGTCCCCCTCTCTTCGGTCTTTCGGCGCTGCGGCGTCGCGATCAGCATGCCCGTCACGTTGCGTAGCCGACGCACTCCGCTCCGGAAGTCACCGGTATGAGCTACCGGGATATTCACAACTGGTGAGTTGTCCACAGTTTTCCAGCAAGATCCACACGATTTCTTGTTCTCCTGCACGGTGATTCCGGCCGCGAACTTCGCGGAAGCCGGAATCAGGGATACCGGATCAGTGCGAGATCGCGGAGAGACGCCCTCGCGGATACCGGGATCACGTCAGAGATAGGGGGCGGAGATCGTGGCTGGATCCATGACATCCGATCGCTCGCGCGGACCGGACGGACACCGGGCCGGACCGCTGATCCTCACCGAGGACATGGAGTTGCTCGACGACCTGCTGCGCCTGTGCGCGGCGGCCGGCGCCGAGCCGGAGGTGCACCACGCGGTGCCGGAGCGGAAGGGCTCCTGGGAGGACGCGCCGATGGTCCTGGTCGGGGACGACGCGGCGGCCCGCTGCCGGGGCGCCACGCGCAGGCGCGGGGTGATGCTCGTCGGGAAGGACCAGGACGATCCGGGGGTGTGGCGGAGGGCGGTGGAGATCGGCGCCGACTGTGTGCTGCGGCTGCCCGACGCGGAGAGCTGGCTGGTGGACCGCATCGCCGACGCCGTCGAGGGTGTGGGCAGGCCGGCGCTGACCGTCGGGGTGATCGGCGGCCGGGGCGGAGCCGGGGCCTCGACCCTCGCCTGCGCCCTGGCCGTCACCGCGGCGCGGGCCGGCCGGCGCACGATGCTCGTTGACGGCGATCCTCTCGGCGGCGGGCTCGACGTCCTGCTCGGCGGTGAACAGGCCGAAGGGCGGCGCTGGCCGGATTTCGCGGCTTCCAAAGGAAGGGTCGCGAGCGGCGCCCTGGAGGAGTCGCTGCCCTTCCTGCACGAGCTGCGGGTGCTCAGTTGGGATCGTGGGGATTCCGTGGTGGTCCGGCCGGAGGCCATGAGATCGGTGCTCGCCGCCGCCCGCAGGCGCGGTGGTGTGGTCGTCGTGGACCTCCCGCGCCGGGTGGACGAGGCCATGGCGGAGGCGCTGGCCCAGGTGGATCTGGGGCTGCTGGTGGTCCCGGCGGAGCTGAGGGCCGTCGCGGCGGCCGGACGGGTGGCCTCGACGGTGGGCATGGTCCTGCACGATCTGCGCGCCGTGGTCCGCGGCCCGTACGCCGCGGGTCTCGACGAGCAGTGGATCGCCGAGGCGCTCCGCCTCCCGCTGGCGGGTGAACTTCCTGCCGAGCCAGGGCTTTCGGAGGCTCAGGAGAGCGGGGCCCCGCCGGGCTCCCGGGTGCGTGGCCCGCTCGCGGAGTTCTGTGCGGCTTTCTGGGAGCAGGCCCTCGCCGGGGACGGGAGTGTGACCGCATGACGCCCTCGACGCCTCTCGCCGCCGGGCAGGCTTACGCGGCCGGGGGCCTGCTCGACGCCGTACGGCAACGGCTCGCGGAGAGCGGTGCGGAACCGACACCGGCCAGGGTGGCCGCCGCCCTGCGGGCGCAGGGGCGGCTGCTGGGCGACTCGGAAGTGCTCGGCGCCGCCGAGGAGTTACGGTGCGAGCTGGTGGGCACGGGACCGCTGGAGCCGCTGCTCGCCGACCCGTCGGTGACGGACGTGCTGGTCTCCGCGCCCGACCAGGTGTGGGTGGACCGGGGCCGGGGTCTCGAACGTACGGCGGTGTCGTTCGCGGACGCGGCTTCCGTACGGAGGCTCGCGCAACGGCTCGCCGCCGCGGCCGGACGCAGACTCGACGACGCGAGGCCCTGGGTGGACGCCCGGCTGCCCGACGGGACCCGGATGCACGCGGTGCTGCCCCCGGTCGCCGTCGGCTCGACCTGCCTGTCGCTGCGGGTGGTGCGCCCCAAGGCCTTCTCCCTCGCGGAGCTGACCGAGGCGGGCACGGTCCCGCCGGGCGGCGCGGGACTGCTCCGCGCGCTGATGGACGCCCGGCTGTCGTTCCTGGTCAGTGGCGGTACGGGCACGGGAAAGACCACCCTCCTGTCCACCCTGCTCGGGCTGGTCGGAGCGCGCGAGCGGATCGTACTGGCCGAGGACTCGGCGGAGTTGAGGCCCGACCATCCGCATGTGGTGCGGCTGGAGGGCCGTCCCGCCAACCAGGAGGGCGCCGGTCTGGTGACCCTGCGGGACCTGGTCCGCCAGGCGCTGCGGATGCGGCCGGACCGGCTGGTGGTGGGCGAGGTCAGAGGCTCGGAAGTCTCCGAACTGCTGGCGGCGCTCAACACGGGCCACGAGGGCGGCTGTGGCACCGTGCACGCCAATACGGCGGCGGACGTACCCGCGCGCCTCGAAGCCCTCGGGACGGCGGCGGGGCTGGACCGGGCGGCGCTGCACAGCCAGTTGGCGGCGGCGCTGTCCGTCGTGATCCATCTCGTACGGGACCGTAACGGGCGCCGGAGGCTCGCCGAGACACATGTGCTGGAGCGGGACGGGGCCGGGCTCGTGGTGCCGGTGCCCGCGCTGCGCTGGGGGGTTGACGGTTTCGCGTACGAGCGGGGCTGGCCTCGGCTGCGGACGCTGCTCGGGGGTGCGCTGTGACGGCGTCCATGAGAGCGGTGTCCGCGACGGCCCTCCTGTGTGCGGCGGTGCCGTGCGCGGTGGCCGCCGTGCGGCTTGCGGTCCATCAGGAGAGAGGACTGCGCAGGGCCCGGGCCGTGCTCGCGCCCGTCGGCGCGCCCGGACGGTCGGTGCCCGGGGAGCCGCCGTGGGAGCACCTGCCGTCCAAGGCCCTGGAGCGGTTGCGCGGGTTGCCCCGGGAGTGGCTGTGTCTGCCTCCGTCGGTGCTCCTCGCTCTGCTGGGCGGGTCGGTGCTGCCGCTGCTCGGAGGGGTGTTGGCGGTGCCGCTGGTGGGGCGACGGCTGCGCGCCGTCGAGGAGCGGAAGAAGCGGGAGCGGCGGGCCGACGGGATCGTGACGCTCTGCGGCGCGGCCGCGGGTGAGCTGCGGGCGGGGCTCCAGCCCGTACCGGCCCTGCTGGCGGCGGCTGCCTCCACCGGTGGTCTGGGCGGCGCCGAGCCCGCCGTGCTGGCCGCCGCGCGGTTCGGTGGTGACGTACCGGACGCGCTGCGGAGGGCGGCGGGCGAGCCGGGGGCCGAGGGTCTGGCGGGGCTCGCCGCGTGCTGGCGGGTGGCTGTGGACGGTGGCGCGGGGCTGGCCGCCGGGCTGGACCGGCTGGAGGCGGCCCTCCGGGCGGAGCGGGACCAGCGGGAGGCGTTGCGCGCGCAGTTGGCGGGCGCCTGGTCGACGGTCGTGGTACTCGCGCTGCTGCCCGTCGTGGGACTGGCGATGGGCTGGGCGCTGGGCGCGGACCCCCTGCGGGTGCTGCTGCACACCCCGGCCGGTCTGGGCTGTCTGGCCGTGGGCGGCCTGCTGGAGGCGGCGGGGCTGTGGTGGGCGGCGCGGATCGTACGGACCGGGGAGGGCACATGAGCGCCGCCTTCTTCCCAGGGCTGTGGATGGCTGTGCCGCTGCTGGCCGCCGTCGGATGTCTGGGCTTCGCCGTCTCGGCCGGACGGCGCGAACGAATGGTGCGCAGGCGGCTCACGGGCCTTCTGGGCGTCGAGCACCGGCAGCCGCCCTCACCGGCGCGGCCGTGGTCGGCGGAACGGGCCGGTCGCTGGGGCCCGCCGCTCGGTGTGGTGGTCATCGGCTGGGCCCTGCTCGGCGGCGTGACAGGGGTGGCGCTCGGGCTGGCCGGGGCGTACGGGCTCCGCAGATGGCTGCGCACGCACCGGCCGGCCGACGGCGCACAGGCCGACGCGATCGCGGGGCAGCTTCCGCTCGCGGCCGATCTGCTGGCCGCCTGCGTCGCCGCCGGGGCCGGGCCGCGCGAGGCCGCGGAGGCCGTCGGCGAGTCGCTGGGCGGCCCCGTCGGGGAGCGCCTGGCACATACGGCGGCCGAGATCCGGCTCGGTGGTGAACCGGCCGAGGCGTGGGGGAGGTTCGGCGCGATACCGGGCGCCGCCGGGCTGGCCCGCTGTCTGGAGCGGGCGGGCGCCACCGGGGCGCCGGCCGCGGACCCGGTGTCCCGGCTCGCCGACGGCTTCCGGGCGGCCCGGTCGCGGGACGCGGTGGCGCGGGCCCAGCGGGCCCAGGTGCTCATCACCGCGCCGGTGGGGCTGTGCTTCCTGCCCGCCTTCCTGGCGGTGGGGGTGGCCCCGGTGGTCATCGGCCTGGCGAGCGGCCTGCTCAGCGGCGACTGAACTTCTCCGTCGACGAACGACGGACGCACGTCAACGGACTTCGACGATTTCTCACGAGCACACGGGGAGAGCGCTATGGGGCATGTGCGGACACGATGGACACGGCGAGCACGGAGGCTGCGCCGGAACTGGCTGCGCGGGGCGCGGGCCGACACGGGGATGACCACGTCCGAGTACGCGGTGGGCACGATCGCCGCCTGCGCCTTCGCGGCGGTGCTCTACCGGGTGGTCACGAGCGGGTCCGTCTCGGGCGCGTTGCAGGGACTGATCGGCAGGGCGCTCGATGCGCAGTTCTGAGCCGGGCGGTACGGCCCGGGGCCGCCACTTCAGGGCGGGAGGGGCGGACCGGGGTTCGGTGACGGCGGAGGCGGCCGTGACGGTGCCCGCGCTGACGGTCCTCGCCCTGTCGCTGGTCTGGGGGCTGACGGCGGCCGCCGCGCAGATCCAGTGTGTGGACGCGGCCAGGGCGGGGGCGCGGGCGGCGGCCAGGTCCGAGCCCCGGGCCGTGGCGCTGGCCGCCGCCCGGTCGGCCGCTCCGAAGGGCGCCCGGGTCACGCTGGGCCGTACCGGCGATCTGTGGCGGGTCCGGGTGGAGGCACCGACGCCGGGACCGGGCTCACTGGCCCTGACACTCGCCTCCGAGGCCGTCGCGTCGGCGGAGGACGCCCAGGACGGCCTTGGAGGGGCCCCAGGAGGCCCGCAACCGGCGGAGGTGGCTCCATGAGCCGCATGAGCCGGGACCGGGGTGCTGCGACGGTCTGGGCGGCCATGGCCGCGACGACGATGTGTGTGGTCTTCGCCGCGGTGCTCGCCCTGGGTCAGGCGGTCGTCGCACGGCACCGTGCCGGGGCCGCCGCGGACCTGGCGGCCCTCGCCGCGGCCGCCCGCGCGCCGGGCGGTCAGGGCCTCGCCTGCCGGGAGGCGGCCGACGTGGCGGCGGCGCAGGGCGCGCGGGTGGTCCGGTGCGTACTGAGCGGGGAGATCGCGGAGGTGACGGCCGCGGCGCGCCTCGGTCCGTACACGCCCACGGTCAGGGCGCGGGCCGGTCCGCCCCGATCGGCGTATCCGCCGGGCCGGCCTGTTCCGCCGTATCCGGATCCGCAGGCTCCGCCGGTGCCGCCCTGAGCAGTTCGGACAGCAGCCGTACGGCGCCCCGCTTGTGCAACGGGTCGTTGCCGTTGCCGCACTTGGGGGACTGGATGCAGGACGGGCAGCCCGCCTCGCACTCGCAGGAGGCGATGGCCTCACGCGTGGCGCCGAGCCAGGCGCGGGCCGTGCGGAAGGCGCGCTCCGCGAACCCGGCGCCGCCGGGATGGCCGTCGTACACGAAGACGGTCGGCAGGAGCGTGTCCGGGTGCAGCGGTACGGAGACGCCGCCGATGTCCCGGCGGTCGCAGGTGGCGAAGAGCGGCAGCATGCCGATGGAGGCGTGTTCGGCGGCGTGCAGCGCGCCGCCGAGCTGCTCGGGGTTGATCCGGGCCGCGTCGAGCTGGTCCTCGGTGACCGTCCACCACACGGCCCGGGTGCGCAGGGTCCGTGGGGGCAGATCGAGCTTGCTCTCGCCGAGGACCTCCCCGGTGATGAGCCGGCGGCGGAGGAAGGAGACGACCTGGTTGGTGACTTCGACGGAGCCGTAGCACAGACGTCCGGTTCCCCAGGGGATCTCGGTGTCGGTTTCGAGGACGGAGATGGCGGTGGTGTCGCGGGCGGTGGTGGAGTACGGCGGGTTGGCCTCCTCGACCAGGGCGACCGACTCCGGCAGGTCGAGCTGTTTCACCAGGTAGGTGCGGCCCTGGTGGAGGTGGACGGCGCCGTCGTGGACGGCTGTGTGGCTGGCCGCCTCGTCGACCGTGCCCAGCATCCCGCCGGGGGGCGCCGCCGCGAAAAGGTCGGGGGGGCCCCCCCCCGCCCCGCTGTGGGGGGGTAAGGCGGCCCGCCCCCGTCGGGGCGGGCTGTGGGGCTGCCCCCCACGCCCCCGGCCCCCACCCCCGGGCCGGTCCACGCCTCGACGATCTGGACGGGGCGGCCGCCCTCGCCCCGGATGTCGGCGAGATCGGCGGCCCGCTCGCGGCGGGTCCAGTACCAGCCGGAGGCGCGGCGCCGCAGCAGCCCGGCGGACTCCAGCTGCGGCATCAGGGCGGGCGCGGCGGGGCCGAAGAGCGTCAGGTCGTCCTCGGTGAGGGGGAGTTCGGCGGCGGCGGCGCACAGATGGGGGGCGAGGACGTAGGGATTGTCCGGGTCGAGAACGGTGGACTCCACCGGTTGCCGGAACAGCGCCTCGGGGTGGTGGACCAGGTAGGTGTCCAGCGGGTCGTCCCTGGCGACGAGAACGGCCAGCGCGCCCTGTCCGGCCCTCCCAGCCCGGCCCGCCTGCTGCCAGAGCGAGGCACGGGTGCCGGGGTAGCCGGAGATCACGACGGCGTCCAGGCCGGAGACGTCGATGCCCAGTTCCAGGGCGGTGGTGGCGGCGAGGCCGAGGAGTTCGCCGGAGTGCAGCGCGTTCTCCAGCGCGCGGCGCTCCTCGGGGAGGTAGCCGCCCCGGTAGGCGGCGACCCGGCGGGCCAGCGAGCGGTCCACCTCGGCGAGGCGTTCCTGGGCGATGACGGAGATCAGTTCGGCGCCGCGCCGGGAGCGTACGAAGGCGACCGTACGGACGCCCTGGAGGGTCAGATCGGTGAGGAGGTCGGCGGTCTCGGCGGTGGCGGTACGGCGTACGGGCGCGCCCCGCTCCCCGTGCAGCTCCGTGAGCGGGGGCTCCCACAGGGCGAAGACCACCTCGCCCCGGGGGGAGGCGTCGTCGGCGACCTCGCGCACGGGCAGACCGGTGAGCCGGCCCGCGGCCTGGGCGGGCTCGGCGGCGGTGGCCGAGGCGAGCAGGAAGACCGGGTCGGCTCCGTAGCGGGCGCAGACGCGGCGCAGCCGGCGCAGCACCTGGGCCACGTGGGAGCCGAAGACGCCGCGGTAGGTGTGGCACTCGTCGATGACGACATAGCGCAGCGAGCGCAGGAAGGAGGCCCAGCGGGGGTGGGACGGCAGGATGCCCCGGTGCAGCATGTCCGGGTTGGTCAGTACGTAGTTCGCGTACTGCCGGACCCATTCACGCTCCTCCACTGGGGTGTCGCCGTCGTAGACGGCGGGTCGTACGGCGTTGCCGAGCGGGGCGGCGAGGGCCTTCACGGCGCGCCGCTGGTCGGCGGCGAGGGCCTTCGTCGGGGCGAGGTAGAGCGCCGTGGTGCCCCGGCCGTTGGGCGCTTCTGAGCCGTCGAGGAGCGTGGACAGGACGGGGGCGAGGTAGGCGAGCGACTTGCCGGAGGCCGTGCCGGTGGCGATCACGACGGACTCGCCGTCCAGGGCGTGCTCGGCGGCTTGGGCCTGGTGCGTCCACGGATGGTCGATGCCGGCCCGCTGAATGGCGTTGATCACTTCCGCGCGGATGCGGTCGGGCCAGACTGCATGACGGCCCGCACGTGGGGGCAGGTGCTCCGTATGGGTGATGCGCGCAGCACGGCCCGCCCCTGCGGCGAGGCGGTCGAGGACCGTACCTGGAGAGGGGCGTTCGCCCCCGGTCTGCGGGGGTCCACTGGGGCGATGATTCCTGGCCATCGGCATCGAGTGTGTCACTGGCATGACGGACAATGGGCCCAAGGCGTCGTGCATGACTGCTGGTAAGTGATTGAATGCCATCGCGGCTGGCGATACGTCCCCTGGCTCCGTCGGGGAGACCCGAGGGGCGACCGCTCGATAGCAAGGTGCTGGAGGATCCGTGGACCTGTCCCTGTCGACTCGCAATGTGTCCGGCCCTGGTGGCGACCGTACGGTCGTCGAGGTCGGTGGCGAGATTGATGTGTATACCGCGCCCAAGCTGCGCGAGCAGTTGGTCGAGTTGGTGAACGACGGCAGCTACCACCTGGTTGTCGACATGGAGGGCGTGGACTTCCTGGACTCGACCGGTCTCGGCGTGCTCGTGGGTGGACTGAAGCGTGTGCGCGCCCATGAGGGCTCGCTCCGTCTGGTCTGCAACCAGGAGCGCATTCTCAAGATCTTCCGGATCACCGGTCTGACCAAGGTGTTCCCCATCCACACCACGGTCGACGAGGCCGTGGCGGCCACCGACTGAGGTCGGACGCCGCTTTCCGGAGGAGTGGGCAGAGGCACCGGGCATCGCGCCCGGATGCCCGCGCCCGTGAGTTCGCACGCCCGTACGTTCGAGGGGGATCGCATGGCCACCGTTGAACTCCGCTTCAGCGCGCAGCCCGAACATGTCAGGACGGCCCGTCTGGTGGCGGCCGCCGTGGCTCGCCGGGCGGGCGTCGACGAAGCTGTGTTGGACGAGGTCAGACTCGCTGTCGGCGAGGCATGCAGCCGTGCGGTCGGGCTGCACCGCAGTCATGGCATCACCGAACCGGTGCGCGTCGTGCTCACCGAGGAGGAGAAGACTTTCTCCATCGAGGTCGGCGACGGCGTGTCCGGTACGGGCGGCGCCGGTGCCGGGGCCTCGGAGGGCGGTGCGTCCTCGGGCGACTACGAGGGTGACGCCGAGGGCGAGGACGAGATGGGCCTCGCGGTCATCAGCGGCCTCGTCGACGACGTCGAGGTGACATCCGGGGACGACGGCGGCGTCATCCGGATGAGCTGGCCCACGACGCCACCCGTCCCGACGTCCTGATCATTCTCATGTCCTGATCATTCCGTCGGCCGACCCCTTCCGGCCGACCCAGGAAAGGCCCTGCTGAGCAGGGCCTTTCCTATTTCCCCGGGCTTCGTAAACGCTTTTATCCCATTACTCGATTCCCGGGTGATTCCTCATGTCAAGGTCAATTACGCTGTGGCGCGCTCTGTTTTGATCAGGTTCCGCTCCCTACAATCCGTCCATCTTGAACGCTGAGCGTCAAGGAGGACGAATGGCGGGACACTTCCAACCACAACTGTCCGAGCACCCCACTTCTCTCGCGGCCGCGATACTCACGGACGGCAATAGGCTGATCGTGATCGTCATCGCGGTCGTCGCGCTGGCGGCCCTGTTCGTCGCCCAGGTACTGGTGCGTCAGGTCCTGGCGGCCGGTGAGGGCACCGATTCCATGAAGAAGATCGCGGCCGCTGTACAGGAAGGCGCAAATGCCTATCTGGCCAGGCAGTTGCGCACCCTCGGTGTTTTCGCCGCGGTGGTTTTCTTTCTGCTCCTGGTGTTGCCGGCCGACAACTGGTCGCAGCGCGCGGGACGTTCGCTGTTCTTCCTGGTGGGTGCGGGATTCTCGGCGGCCACCGGTTACATCGGCATGCGTCTCGCCGTGCGCAGCAATGTGCGGGTGGCCGCGGCGGCGCGTGAGGCGACACCGGCGGAAGGCGAACCGGAAAAGGATCTGACGGCCGTCTCGCACAAAGCAATGAAGATCGCATTCCGTACGGGCGGCGTGGTCGGCATGTTCACGGTGGGCCTCGGCCTGCTCGGCGCCTCGTGCGTGGTCCTCGTCTACGCGGCCGATGCCCCCAAGGTCCTGGAGGGCTTCGGCCTCGGCGCCGCGCTGATCGCCATGTTCATGAGGGTCGGCGGCGGCATCTTCACCAAGGCCGCCGATGTCGGCGCCGACCTGGTCGGCAAGGTCGAGCAGGGCATCCCCGAGGACGATCCGCGCAACGCCGCCACGATCGCCGACAACGTGGGCGACAACGTCGGCGACTGCGCGGGCATGGCCGCCGACCTCTTCGAGTCGTACGCCGTGACGCTGGTCGCCGCGCTGATCCTCGGCAAGGCGGCCTTCGGGGACTTCGGCCTGGCCTTCCCGCTGATCGTCCCCGCGATCGGCGTAGTGACCGCGATGATCGGCATCTTCGCGGTCGCCCCGCGCCGTGCCGACCGCAGCGGCATGAGCGCCATCAACCGCGGCTTCTTCATCTCCGCGGTGATCTCGCTCGCCCTCGTGGCCGTGGCGGCCTTCGTCTACCTGCCCTCCTCGTACGCGGGGCTGGACGGCGTCTCCGACCGGTCGATCCTCACCCACGGCGGCGACCCGAGGGTCCTGGCCCTGGTCGCGGTCGCCATCGGTATCGTCCTCGCGGCCCTGATCCAGCAGCTCACCGGCTACTTCACCGAGACCTCCCGGCGTCCGGTCAAGGACATCGGCAAATCCGCCCTGACGGGCCCCGCCACGGTCGTCCTCGCGGGCATCGCCATCGGCCTGGAGTCCGCCGTCTACACGGGGCTGCTGATCGGTCTCGCGGTGTACGGGGCCTTCCTGCTCGGCGGTACGTCGATCATGCTCGCCCTCTTCGCGGTGGCCCTGGCCGGCACCGGGCTGCTCACCACCGTGGGCGTCATCGTCGCCATGGACACCTTCGGGCCGGTCTCCGACAACGCCCAGGGCATCGCCGAGATGTCCGGGGACGTGACGGGCGCGGGCGCCCAGGTGCTCACCGACCTCGACGCCGTGGGGAACACCACCAAGGCGATCACGAAGGGCATCGCCATCGCCACGGCCGTGCTCGCCGCGGCGGCGCTCTTCGGCTCGTACCGGGACGCCATCGCGACGGCCGTGGCGGACGTCGGCGCGAGGGCGGGCGAACTCACGCTCAGCCTGGACATCTCCCAGCCCAACAACCTGGTCGGGCTGATCCTCGGTGCCGCGGTCGTCTTCCTCTTCTCCGGGCTGGCGATCAACGCGGTGTCCCGGTCGGCCGGCTCGGTGGTCTACGAGGTACGGCGGCAGTTCCGCGAGCACCCCGGGATCATGGACTACACGGAGAAGCCCGAGTACGGGCGCGTCGTGGACATCTGCACCAAGGACGCGCTGCGCGAGCTGGCGACACCCGGCCTGCTCGCGGTGCTCACCCCGATCGCCGTGGGCTTCTCGCTCGGGGTCGGCGCGCTCGGATCGTTCCTCGCGGGCGCGATCGGCACCGGCACCCTGATGGCCGTCTTCCTCGCCAACTCCGGCGGCGCCTGGGACAACGCGAAGAAGCTGGTCGAGGACGGGCACCACGGCGGCAAGGGCAGTGACGCGCACGCCGCGACGGTCATCGGGGACACCGTCGGTGACCCGTTCAAGGACACGGCGGGCCCCGCCATCAACCCGCTGCTCAAGGTGATGAACCTGGTCGCGCTGCTGATCGCCCCGGCGGTCGTGCAGTTCAGCTACGGGGACGACGCCAGCGCGGGGATCCGCGCGCTGGTCGCGGTCCTCGCCATCGCCGTCATCGTGGGCGCGGTCTACGTCTCCAAGCGGCGCTCGGTCACCGTGGACGACGCGGAAGGAGGCGGTGGGGAGGGCAGCGGCGGCGGCAGCGAGAAGTCGCCCGATCCGGTGGCGGCCTCATGACAGCCGGTCATTCACCGATCGCCTACCGATCGCCCACCGACCGATTCTCCGCACTTCTCGCCGCCTGATTGATCGAAATCGATCAAGACGGGGGCCGGTCAAGAAACGTACGGACGGCGCGGACTGACGCGCCGTCCGTACCCGGCCGGAGGGGGCCGGCCCGCACCGGACCCAGCCACCGGGGGCCGTGCGCAGGGACCCGCGCCGTCCCGGAGCGGGCCGTACGCGTGAGGTGTCTCTCCCTTGGTGCAAATGGCTGCAATAGCCTACGTACCGGACGTCCGGCGCATGGGTGGCGCCCCGACGCCGTGTATGTTCCGGGGCCGAGAGCCTTGGAAGGGACCCATCCGGTGAACAAGAAGCTTGTGGCCGCGCTGTCCGGCGGTGCGGTACTGCTCATGGCGCTGTCCGGTTGCAGTGGCGACGACAACGACAGCAAGGTGAACGACTGGGCCAAGAAGGTCTGCGACCAGGTCCAGCCACAGCTGAAGAAGATCGCGGACGCCAACACGTCGATCCAGCAGGCGACCTCCGACAGCAGCAAGCCCGCCGACGTCCAGTCGACGGACGCCGCCGCCTTCCAGTCCATCTCCCAGGCGTACAAGTCGCTGGGCGCCGCCGTGAACAGCGCGGGCGCCCCGCCCGTCACGGACGGCGAGAAGACCCAGCAGGAGGCGGTCAAGGAGCTGAACGCCACCGCGGCGTCCTACGGCGGCCTCAAGACGAAGGTCGACGAGCTGGACACCAAGGACCAGGCGAAGTTCGCCGACGGCCTCAAGGGCGTCGCGGACGAACTGGCCACCCTCAGCAAGAGCGGTGACCAGGCGCTCCAGAAGCTCCAGTCCGGCGATGTCGGCAAGGCCATGGCGAAGCAGCCCGGCTGCCAGAAGCCCACGGCCGGCGGCTCGTCCGCCTCTCCCACGACGGCGGGCAGCCAGTCCTGACCGGCGCGGCGGAGTCCGCACGCGGCCCACGGGCCGCGGCGCGCGGCACGCGCTCTCGGACGCGGCACACGCGGCCCGGCCCGGACCCACGCGTCCAGGGGCCGGGCCGCGGGCCGTTGTCGGTGGGAGACGCCACAATGGGCAGGTGAGTACGACCAGTCTTCCCTCGCCCGACCACTCGCCCCGACTCCGTGCGGCCCTCCTCGCCGCCGACTTCACCGCCGACGGCCTCCTGGAGCTGCTCGGTGCCCCCGCCTACGCCGCCCTGGCCCGCAGCGAGACCGTGCCCGCCCTGCGCGCCACCCGGGGCGACACACCGCTCGAAACGCTCGTCCGGCTCTTCCTGCTCCAGCGGCCCGTCCCCCTGGAGCGCGCGGAAGCCGCCCTTCCGCTGGACGACGCGCTGACCGGCGGCTGGGTCGTACGGGACGGCGCGCAGATCACCGCCGCCGTGGACGTCCGGCCGTACGGCGGGCCCGAGGGGCAGGACTGGTTCATCGTCTCCGACCTGGGCTGCTCCGTCGGCGGCGCCGCCGGGGCGAGCGGTCATGACGACGGCGTGGTGCTCGGTGTCGGCGGCGCCTCGACGACCCTGGCCGGGCTGACGGTCCGTACCCCCGTGGGCAGCGCGCTCGACGTGGGCACGGGCTCCGGCATCCAGGCGCTGCACGCCGCGCAGCACGCCACCCGTGTCACCGCCACCGATCTCAACCCCCGGGCGCTGGGCTTCACCCGGCTGACGCTGGCGCTCTCCGGCGCGCCCGCCGCCGAGCTGCGCGAGGGCTCCCTCTTCGAACCGGTCGGGGACGAGACGTACGACCTGATCGTCTCCAACCCGCCGTTCGTCATCTCCCCCGGCGCCCGGCTGACCTACCGGGACGGCGGGATGGGCGGGGACGATCTGTGCCGCACGCTCGTTCAGCAGGCGGGCGACCGGCTGAACGAGGGGGGATACGCGCAGTTCCTCGCCAACTGGCAGCACGTGGAGGGGGAGGAGTGGCAGGAGCGGCTGCGCTCGTGGGTGCCGCGCGGCTGCGACGCCTGGATCGTGCAGCGCGAGGTCCAGGACGTCACGCAGTACGCCGAGCTGTGGCTGCGCGACAGCGGCGACCACCGCAGCGATCCGCAGGCGTACGCGGCGCGCTACGACGCCTGGCTGGACGAGTTCGAGGCCCGTGGCACGAAGGCCGTCGGTTTCGGCTGGATCTCGCTCAGGAAGTCGGGCGCCGCGCAGCCGTCGATCGTCGTGGAGGAGTGGCCGCACTCGGTGGAGCAGCCGCTCGGCGAGAGCGTACGGGCCCACTTCGAGCGGCAGGACTATCTGCGGGCCAGGGATGACGCCGCGCTGCTCGCCGACCACTTCGTCCTCGCGGCCGAGGTCGTCCAGGAGCAGGTCGGACTGCCGGGCGCCGAGGACCCCGAGCATGTCGTGCTCCGGCAGAACCGCGGGATGCGCCGGGCCACCAAGGTCGACACCGTCGGCGCCGGGTTCGCGGGGGTCTGTGACGGATCCCTGAGCGCCGGGCGGATCCTGGACGCGATCGCCCAGCTCATGGGGGAGGACCCGGTCCTGCTCCGCGACCGGACCCCGCAGTCGATCCGGCTGCTCGTGGAGGAGGGCTTCCTGGAACCGGCCTCGCGGGGATGAGTCCTCCCGGGTGAGCTCGGTGGCTCGGTGGCTCGGTGGCTCGGTGGCCCGGTGGCCCGGCTGCCCGGCCGACCGCGATGTGCCGCGTTCACCCGGAGTTCGCGCCGGGTATGTCCCGGGCTGCCAGCATCCGCCTCCAGGGGATTCCCGGCGCTCCGGAACGGGCGCCACGGAGGAACGGGGGCGGGCATGGAGAGCGAGCCGGCGATCTTCGCGGGAGTGGTGTTCACGCTGTTCGGGGCGGGGCTGCTGGTGTGGACGGGGGCTCGCGTGCTGCACCGGGAGCCGGTGGCCCACGGCGTCCGGCCTGCGGCGTCCATCACGCTCGCCACACTCTCGGGCGTGGTCTTTCTCGCTCTCGGCGTGTGGTGCTTCGGTCGTATCTGATCCAAGCGCCCCACCGTCCGTGGACAACCGCCGGGCCATGATCGTCCCGGCCCGCCGCGCCGCGCCGCCACCGCCCCGGACCTGCCGCTGAAGCACGCCGGACCTGGGCCGGACCTGCGCCGGGGACCGGTCGGGCCCCGCGCCGCGCGCCCCACGAGGCACCTCTGCCCGACCCGCCCCGGGCGCCCCGGGGCACCCACCGCCGACCGGGTCCGACGCGACGGGCGCGGGGGTCCGGGCGGCAGGAATGGCTGGAGTCGGGTTACCGTTCGAGTGGCCGTTGCGGTCTTTCGTCGTTTGACACGGGGGCGGGTTGTACCGTCACACTCCGCAGCGAAGCAGCGTCATCGCTGGGCGGTCCCGCGCCCCGCCGTGCCGTTCTGCCGTACTGCCGTACGGGCCCACCCAGTGTCGACCGGAGAGAAGAGCGAAGTTGTCCCCGACCAGCGAGACCGCACACGGCGGCCGCCGACTCGTCATCGTCGAGTCGCCTGCCAAGGCGAAGACGATCAAGGGCTACCTCGGCCCTGGCTATGTCGTCGAGGCGAGCGTCGGGCACATCCGCGACCTCCCGCACGGCGCCGCCGAGGTGCCCGAGAAGTACACCGGCGAGGTGCGCCGCCTCGGTGTGGACGTCGAGCACGACTTCCAGCCCATCTACGTCGTCAACTCGGACAAGAAGGCGCAGGTCAGAAAGCTCAAGGAGCTGCTGGCCGAATCCGACGAGCTCTACCTCGCCACCGATGAGGACCGCGAGGGCGAAGCCATCGCGTGGCACCTCCAGGAAGTCCTCAAGCCCAAGGTCCCCGTCCACCGGATGGTCTTCCACGAGATCACCAAGGATGCGATCCGGGCCGCCGTCGCCAACCCGCGCGAGCTGAACACGCGCATGGTCGACGCCCAGGAGACGCGCCGTATCCTCGACCGGCTCTACGGCTACGAGGTCTCGCCGGTCCTGTGGAAGAAGGTCATGCGCGGCCTCTCCGCGGGCCGCGTCCAGTCCGTCGCCACCCGGCTCGTCGTCGAGCGCGAGCGCGAGCGCATCGCCTTCCGCTCCGCCGAGTACTGGGACCTGACGGGCACGTTCTCCACGGGCCGCCCCGGCGACCCCTCCGACCCGTCCTCCCTGGTCGCCCGGTTGAACTCGGTCGACGGCCGGCGCGTCGCCCAGGGCCGTGACTTCGGCCCGGACGGCCGGCTCAAGTCCGACCAGGTGCTGCACCTCGACGAGGCGAACGCGCGGGCGCTGGCCGCCGCGCTGACGGACTCGTCCTTCTCCGTGCGCTCGGTCGAGTCCAAGCCGTACCGCCGCTCCCCGTACGCGCCCTTCCGCACCACGACGCTCCAGCAGGAAGCCTCGCGCAAGCTCGGCTTCGGGGCGAAGTCCACGATGCAGGTGGCGCAGAAGCTGTACGAGAACGGCTTCATCACCTATATGCGTACGGACTCCACGACGCTCTCCGACACCGCGGTCTCGGCGGCCCGTGCCCAGGTCACGCAGTTGTACGGGGCGAGCTATCTGCCGGACAAGCCGCGTACGTACGCCGGGAAGGTCAAGAACGCGCAGGAGGCGCACGAGGCGATCCGTCCCTCGGGCGACCGTTTCCGCACCCCGGCGGAGACCGGACTGAGCGGTGACCAGTTCCGGCTGTACGAGCTGATCTGGAAGCGGACCGTCGCCTCCCAGATGAAGGACGCGGTCGGCAACAGCGTCACCGTCCGGATCGGCGGGACGTCGAGCGACGGCCGGGACGCCGAATTCACCGCCTCCGGCAAGACGATCACCTTCCACGGCTTCATGAAGGCGTACGTCGAGGGCGCGGACGACCCGAACGCGGAGCTGGACGACCGCGAGCGCAGGCTGCCGCAGGTCGCGGAGGGCGACGCGCTCTCCGCCGAGGAGATGTCGGTCGACGGCCACGCCACCAAGCCGCCGGCCCGCTACACCGAAGCGTCGCTGGTCAAGGAGTTGGAAGAGCGCGAGATCGGCCGCCCGTCGACGTACGCCTCCATCATCGGCACCATCCTCGACCGCGGTTACGTCTTCAAGAAGGGCACGGCGCTCGTACCGTCCTTCTTGTCCTTCGCCGTCGTCAACCTGCTGGAGACGCACTTCGGCCGCCTGGTCGACTACGACTTCACGGCCAAGATGGAGGACGACCTCGACCGCATCGCCCAGGGCGAGGCCCAGGCCGTGCCGTGGCTCAGGCGCTTCTACTTCGGCGAGGGCGACGACAACGCGGGAGCGGCCTCCAGCGCGGGCAACGGCGACGGGGACCACCTCGGCGGCCTCAAGGAACTCGTCACCGACCTCGGCGCGATCGACGCCAAGGAGATCTCCTCGTTCCCCGTCGGCGACGGCATCATGCTGCGCGTCGGACGGTACGGGCCCTACGTGGAGCGCGGCGAGAAGGACGCGGAGGGCCACCAGCGCGCCGACGTGCCCGAGGAGATGGCACCCGACGAGCTGACCGTCGCGTACGCGGAGGAGCTGCTGGCCAAGCCGAGCGGCGACTTCGAGCTGGGCGCCGACCCGGTCACCGGAAACCAGATCGTGGCGAAGGACGGCCGCTACGGCCCGTACGTCACCGAGATCCTGCCGGACGGTACGCCGAAGACCGGCAAGAACGCGGTGAAGCCCCGTACCGCCTCGCTCTTCAAGTCCATGGCGCTCGACACCGTCACCATCGACGACGCGCTCAAGCTGATGTCGCTGCCCAGGGTGGTCGGGACCGACGCCGAGGGCGTCGAGATCACCGCGCAGAACGGCCGCTACGGCCCGTATCTCAAGAAGGGCACCGACTCGCGGTCGCTGACCAGCGAGGACCAGCTCTTCGACATCACCCTCGAAGAGGCGCTGGCGATCTACGCCCAGCCCAAGCAGCGGGGCAGGGCCGCGGCCAAGCCGCCGCTGAAGGAGCTGGGCACGGACCCGGTGAGCGAGCGCCCCGTGGTCGTGAAGGACGGGCGGTTCGGCCCGTACGTCACGGACGGCGAGACGAACGCGACCCTGCGCACGGACGACAGCGTCGAGGGGATCACCCCGGAACGCGGGTACGAACTGCTCGCGGAGAAGCGCGCGAAGGGCCCGGCCAAGAAGACCGCCAAGAAGGCGGCGAAGAAGGCCCCGGCCAAGAAGGCGCCCGCCAAGAAGGCGACGACGGCGAAGAAGACCGCCGCGAAGAAGACGACGGCCAAGAAGGCGGCCGGAGCCGGTACGGCGACCGCGGCGAAGAAGACGGCTGCCAAGAAGGCGTCGGCCTCGGCCAAGGGTTCGACGAGTACGGACGCGTAGCGGCGGTACGCGGGTGGGCGTCGCCGAGCGGCGCCCACCCGGAGAAAGCCCCGGGAGCGGGGCGACGAGGCCGGGGACCGGGGCGGGGCGTGCCCCGGCGGTCCCGCGTGGGCGGCCACGTGGTCGTTTGTTCGGACGGGGCTCCAGGGTTGTCGGTGCGGCCGGATAGGCTGGGCGGATGACGCGAGCCGAGCAGCCAACGGTCGTGAGCGCCTCCTCCGACTCCGACGCACTTGCCGCAGACTCACGAGAGCGCGCCGTTCGATCTCTGTTGCGCCTCCCCCCGCTGCGGCGGTTGTGGGGTGCCCAGTTCGTCGGCGGGGTCGGCGACGTACTCGCCGTTCTCGTGCTTCTGCTGCTGTCGTTGCAAGCGGCGATCACCGAGGGCTCGTTCGGTACGGGGTACCGGGGCGCGGCGTTCGCCGTCGCCGCCGTGTTCGGCGCCCGGATCCTGGCCACGCTGCTGTTCGGCGCCGTGCTGCTGGGACCGCTGACGGCGCTGGTCGCACCCCGTACGGGCGCCTCCGGAGCCGCCGGGAAGCGGAAGGCGGCCGCGAAGGCCGTGGCCGCGGAGCCCGGCGGGGGCGAGTCCGGCGACACCGCCGCAGCCCAGTCCGCCGACACCGCCGCCAAACCCGCCAAGCCGGCCAAACCCGCCAAGCCCGAACGGGACGGTGGGCCGCTGGACCGCCGCTGGACGATGATCGTCGCGGATGTCCTCCGTCTCGGCCTGCTGATCGTCGCGCCGCTCTGGCTCGACTGGACCCCCGACCGCGCCCTTCCGATCCTTCTCAGCACCGTCTTCGTGCTGGGTGTGGCCGAGCGCTTCTGGGCGGTGGCCAAGGAGAGCGCCGCCCCGGCCCTGCTGCCGCCCCCGCCGCTGGAGGGCGCCGCCGTACGCCCGCTGCCCGACCACCTCGACGCGCTGCGCAGGCTGTCGCTCCGTACGACGTTCCTGTCCGTCCCCGCCGCCGCGGCGGTCCTGCTCGTCGCCACGCTGCTCGGCAATCTGCTGGGCACGGGCATCGAGTGGTTCTCGCTGCATCAGGCGGCGCTCGGCTCGTACGTCGCGGCCGGGCTGTTCTCGGCGTCCGTCTCCGCGCTGTACTTCCTGGAACTGCCCGACGGGCCGACGCCCCGGCCGCGCTCGCCGCTCGAAGGACTGCGCCGCCCCGGCGGCTCCGGTTCCGGCGGCGGCGACAAGGGCCGTACGGGCGTGGTGCCGCTGCTCGTCCTCGCCTGCGGCGCGATCGCCGGAGCCGTCGCGTCGGCCGTGGCCGTCTCCGTCCTCCAGGCCAAGGACCTCGGCGGCGGGCCCGTCGCCTTCGCCCTGCTGGTCCTCGGACTGGCCGGCGGTACGGCGCTGGGCATCCGCGGCGGCGCGAAGGTGCTCCCCGCCCTGTCCCGGCGCCGTACGTTCGCGCTGGGCATCGCGGTCACCGGTGTCGCGCTGCTCGCCATGGGTCTCGTACCGGACACGGCGACGGTGCTGTTCCTCGCCCTGTTCACCGGCTTCACGGCGGGAGTCGTGGCGTATACCGGCCACGCCCTGATCGATGTGGAGATCGAGGAGTATCGTCGACAGCGAGTCACCGAACACCTGCACGCAGTCGTCAGGGTCTTTGTCGCGCTCGGCGTGGTCGTCGCCCCCCTCGTCGCCGCGGCCATCGGCCCGCACCGCCTCGCCAGCGGCACCTTCGTCTTCGCGCACGACGGCGCCGCCTTCACCCTGATGCTGGTCGGCGCGCTGCTGCTGCCCGTCGCGGCGGTCGTGCTGGCCAAGACGGACGACCGGTCCGGCGTGCCGCTCCGGCGCGACATCCGCGACGCGGTGCGCGGCGGGGCCGACCCCGTGCAGAGCCCGGCCGGGACCGGCTTCTTCCTCGCCGTGGAGGGCGGGGACGGCGCCGGGAAATCCACCCAGGTCGAGGCGCTGGCCAACTGGATCCGGGCCAAGGGCCACGAAGTGGTGGTCACGCGCGAGCCGGGCGCCACCCCGGTCGGCAAGCGGCTCCGGTCGATCCTGCTCGACGTGTCCAGCGCCGGACTCTCCCACCGCGCGGAGACGCTGCTGTACGCGGCGGACCGCGCCGAGCATGTCGACTCGGTGGTCCGCCCCGCCCTGGAGCGTGGCGCGATCGTCATCTCCGACCGCTACATCGACTCGTCCGTGGCCTACCAGGGAGCGGGCCGCGACCTCTCCCCGACCGAGATCGCCCGCATTTCGCGCTGGGCGACGGGCGGCCTCGTACCGCACCTCACGGTGCTGCTCGACGTCTCCCCGGAGGCGGCGCGCGAGCGCTTCACGGAGGCACCGGACCGGCTGGAGTCCGAGCCCGCCGAGTTCCACCAGCGGGTACGGTCCGGCTTCCTCACCCTGGCCGCCGCCGACCCGACGCGCTACTTCGTCGTGGACGCGAGCCAGGAGCCCGAGGCGGTCACCACGGTCGTACGGCACCGGCTCGACCAGCTCCTGCCGCTCTCCGAGGCCGAGATCACGGCCCGGGAGGAGGCGCGGAAGGCCGCCATCGAGGAGGCCCGCCGCAAGGCCGAGGAAGAGGCCGCGCGCAAGGCGGAGGAGGAGCGGCTGGAGCGTGAGCGCCAGGCGCAGCTCGCCAAGCTCCGTGCCGAGGAGGAGGAGCGCAAGCGCCGCGAGCTGGAGGAGGCGCGCCGCCGCGAGGAGGAGCGCCTGGCGGAGGAGGCCAGGGCGCGCGCCGAGGAGGAGCGCCGGGTCGCCGAGGAGGAGCGCAAGCGGCGCGAGGCCGAGGAGCGGGCCTACGAGGCGGAGCAGGCGCGTCTCCGGCGGCAGGCGCAGGAGGAGGCCAGGCTCCGCGCCGAGGCGGAGGAACGGCGCCTGGAGAAGCAGCGCAAGGCGGAGGAGGCGCTGCTCCGTGCCGAGGAGGCGCGTCGGCGCGCGGAGGAGGCCGCGGCAGCGGCGGCGGCCTCGGCCGAGGTCTCGCCGAACGAGATCACGGTGCCCACCCCGGTGGTCAAGCCGAACCTCAGGAAGCCGGACACCACGCCGGAGGATGTGACGCAGGAGGTCCCGGCGGTCCGCCCGGACACCCGGCGGCCCGGGGACGGCCGGCCGGGCGCCGGCCAGGGCAGGACGAGCGCGGCCGACGAGACGGCCGTGCTGCCCCAGGTGCGCGACGAGCCGCGCGGGACGGGGCGCGACGGGCGGAACGAGACGCCGCGCGACGCGCGCGCCGCCGACGAGACCGCCGTCCTGCCGCCCGTACGCCCCGGCGACCCGGCGCCCGCGCGCGACAGCGACCCGGCGGACCGGGTGCCGCGGGGCTTCTTCCGCGACGACGCCCCTGCGCCGTCCGCGGAGCGGGAGAACGAGCGCACGAGGGAGCTGCCGGTGATCGACCCGGACGCCGCTCCCGAGTCCCGTCTCCAGCGCCCGCCGGAGCGTCCGCGCCGCCGCTCCGACTGGGCGGAGGAGACGCCGCTGGACGATCTGCCGACCCTGGCGGACGAGCTGCTCGGCGGGCGTGACGACGACGGCGACGACACCGACGGCAGGCGGCGCCGTTAGACCGGGCGACCGGACCGGATGACCGTGTGGGGCCGGATTGTCAGACCCCGGCCCCACAATGGATTCCGAGCGCGTCCGTCCCGCCGGGACGGCACACGGCGCGGGGCCGGTACGCCTGCGCGGGGCCGGGACGACGGCCCGGAGCCGCAGCACGGTACAGAGCCGCGGAGCCAGGGCCGCGCGGCGAGAAGGGGGTGACAGCGCATGACCGTATGGGACGAGCTGGTCGGGCAGGACCGCGTCCACGAGACACTGGCCGCCGCCGCCCGTGACGCCGACGCGCAGGTCACGGCCGAGGCCGGGGGCGGCACCCCGCCCGAGGCGTCGAGGATGACGCACGCGTGGCTGTTCACGGGCCCGCCGGGATCGGGCCGGTCCACGGCGGCCCGCGCCTTCGCCGCGGCCCTTCAGTGCACCAGCCCGGACCGCGCCCTCGGCGGGGAGCCGGGGTGCGGGTTCTGCGACGGCTGCCACACGAGCCTGATCGGTACGCACGCCGACGTGGACGTCATCCGTACGGACCTGCTCTCCATCGGCGTCAAGGAGACCCGCGAACTGGTCCGCCGCGCCCAGCTCTCGCCCGCCGGCGGACGCTGGCAGGTCAATGTGCTGGAGGACGCCGACCGGCTCACCGAGGGCGCGGGCAACGTCCTGCTGAAGGGCGTGGAGGAGCCGGCGCCGCGCACCGTCTGGCTGCTGTGCGCGCCCTCCCTGGAGGACGTCCTGCCCACCATCCGCTCCCGCTGCCGCCACCTCGTCCTGCGCACCCCGCCCGTGGCCGCCGTCGCCGACGTCCTGATCCGGCGCGACGGCATCGAGCCGGACGCCGCCCACGCGGCGGCGCAGGCCACCCAGGGCCACATCGGGCGGGCCCGCCGGCTGGCCACGGACCCACGGGCCCGCGCCCGCCGGGCGACCGTCCTCAAGATGCCCCTGCGCGTGGACGACATCGGCGGCTGTCTCAAGGCGGCGCAGGAGCTGATCGACGCCGCCACCGAGGACGCCAAGCAGGTCGCCGAGGAGGTCGACGTCAAGGAGACCGACGAGATGAAGGCCGCGCTCGGCGCCGCGGCGGGCGGCAGGATGCCCCGGGGCACGGCCGGGGTGATGAAGGAGCTGGCCGACCGCCAGAAGCGCCGGTCCACCCGTACGCAGCGCGACAGCCTCGATCTGGCTCTCACCGACCTGACCGGCTTCTACCGCGATGTGCTCGCCCTCCAGATGAGATCACGGGTCGCGCTGGCCAACGCCGATGTGCGGGACGCGCTGGAACGGATCGCCCGCGCCTCCACCCCGGAGCGGACCCTGCGCCGTATCGAGGCGATCGGGGCCTGCCGCCAGGCCCTGGACCGCAATGTGGCGCCGCTGCTCGCCGTGGAGGCGATGGCCGTGTCGCTCAGAACGGGCTGATCCGGGGGATTCGCCCGTACGGTCGGAAGGTCACCCGTACGGGCCGGTATTCACCCCTACGAGCGTGGCCGGGCCGCTGCCGAGCCCGGACGGTTAGCATCCGTGGATGGACACCAGGCGCCTGCTCCGCACCTCCGCCACCGCGCTCGCCGCTGCCGGCCTGCTGATCTCCGGTTGCAGCCCCGGCGGCTCGCCGTCGGAGGCGTCCGCGTCGGACTCGGCCTCCGGCTCCGTGTCCGATCCGGCCGCGCTGAAGAAGTACTACGGGCAGAAGCTCACGTGGCGCGGCTGCGGTGTCCCCGACTTCCAGTGCGCCACGATGAAGGCTCCGCTCGACTACGCGAAGCCGGACGGCCCGGGGATCGACCTGGCCGTCGCCCGCAAGAAGGCCACGGGGCCGGGCAAGCGCCTCGGCTCCCTCATGGTCAACCCGGGCGGCCCCGGCGGCTCGGCCGTCGGCTACCTCCAGGCGTACGCGGGCATCGGCTACCCGGCGCCGGTCCGGGCCCGGTACGACATGGTGGCCGTCGACCCGCGCGGGGTGGCCCGCAGCGAGCCCGTCGAATGCCTCAGCGGCAAGGAGATGGACGCGTACACGCGGGTCGACCAGACCCCCGACGACCCGGCGGAGGTCAGGAAGCTGACCGAGTCGTTCAAGAAGTTCGCCCAGGGCTGCGAGAAGCGTTCGGGAACGGTCCTCCCGCATGTCTCCACGGTCGAGGCCGCCCGCGACATGGACATCTTCCGGGCGGTTCTGGGCGACCGGAAACTGTCGTACGTCGGCGCCTCGTACGGCACCTTCCTCGGCGCGACCTACGCCGAACTCTTCCCGAAGCGCACCGGCCGCCTGGTCCTCGACGGAGCGATGGACCCCTCGCTCCCGGCCCGCGAGCTGAACCGCGACCAGACGGCCGGCTTCGAGACGGCCTTCCGCTCCTTCGCCGAGGACTGCGTGAAGCAGGCGGACTGCCCGCTCGGCCAGAAGTCCCCGGCGGACGTCTCGAACCGGATGAAGGCCTTCTTCAAGAAGGTGGACGCGCGGCCCGTCCCGACGGGCGGTGACCGCTCGCTGACCGAATCCCTGGCCACGACCGGTGTGATCGCCGCGATGTACGACGAGTCCGCCTGGCCCCAGCTCCGCGAGGCCCTGACCGGCGCGATGAGTGGCGACGGGGCGGCGCTGCTGGGCCTGGCCGACTCGTACTACGAACGCGAGAGCGACGGCACGTACGCCAATCTGATGTACGCCAACTCCGCGGTGAACTGCCTGGACCTCCCGCCCTCCTTCACCGGCCCCGACGAGGTCACCAAGGCGCTCCCCTCCTTCGAACAGGCGTCCCCGGTCTTCGGCAAGGGCCTCGCCTGGGCGGCCCTGAACTGCACGTACTGGCCGGTCAAGGCCACAGGAGCCCCCCACCGCATCGAGGCGAAGGGCGCGGCCCCGATCGTCGTCGTCGGCACCACCCGCGACCCGGCCACCCCCTACAAGTGGGCCCGCTCCCTCGCGGACCAGCTCTCCTCCGGCACGCTCCTCACCTACAACGGCGACGGCCACACGGCGTACGGCCGCGGCAGCGACTGCATCGACACGGCGATCAACACCTACCTCCTGGAGGGCACACCCCCCACCCGCGGCAAGAAGTGCTCCTGACCGCCCTGACCTGCGAGAACCCCTCCACACCGGGGGTGTACGGAGCACCCCTCGAAACTGTGTAGACTTGGCGGCGCCGCAGACCGCACGATGGTCCGGACGGCACGCCGCCTTAGCTCAGTTGGCCAGAGCAACGCACTCGTAATGCGTAGGTCTCGGGTTCGAATCCCGAAGGCGGCTCTGTGGAAGCCTCAGGACTCACTCGCCGTGACCTGGGGCTTTTGCTTTTTTCGGGTGCGCACGCGGATACGAATGCGCCACCGCCGGCCTTGCCGACAGCCGCAGCCTGATCGCCACCAGCGTCCCCGGTCGGTCGGCCTTGTGGCCAGGTCTGCGGAGGGCGAGGGGCGGGGAGTTCATGGGGCGATTCCGGAAGACGTGGCCAACTACCCCCGTACGGGGCGGACTGTTCTGGCGCCGCGTGGCGGGCCGGGTGCGTGTCGTTGTCAGGAGTCCTCGTGCGCAGTGGTGGCTGGTGCCGTTGGCTGCCGTGGTGGTGGCCGGGGTGGCGTGGGCGGTCACCGGGCTTCTCGACGGTGGTTGTACGGCCGGGCCGCGTGGGGGGTGTCGGGTCGCGGACGGCCATACGGCGCAGGGAGCGGTGCTGTTCGTCCTGATGCTGCCGTTCTACGTCGTGCTGATCAAGGGCCTCTCCAGCGACCGGTGGCTTCCCGCCTGGTGTCTTGTCGCGGGGGGGTGTGGCCGGTGGGGTGTGTGCCCTGGTGCTGGGGACGACGGAGCCGTACGTCATGGTCGCTCTGTTCTTCTTCGCGCTCGCCGCGGTGGCGCTGCCGGTGACGTGGTACCGGCGTGCCCGCCGAGGGGGATTTTCGGTGCGGCGTCGTCCGTGATCCGCGGAAGAGCCCCGCTCCTTCCTGTGGGTGCGGGGAGGGCGCGGGGCTCCGGTGGGTCGCGAGGGGCGTCCTAGCTGATGCGGACCGGGTTGACGACGTCCGCGACCAGGACGAGGGCCGTGAAGGCGATGAAGATACCGGCCACCACATAGGCGACCGGCATCAGTTTCGCCACGTCGAAGGGGCCCGGGTCGGGGCGGCGCAGGAGTCTGGCCAGGTTGCGGCGGAGGGATTCCCACAGGGCGCCCGCGATGTGGCCCCCGTCGAGGGGGAGCAGCGGGACCATGTTGAACAGGAACAGGGAGAGGTTGAAGCCCGCCACGAGCATCAGGAACGTGGCGATCTGCTGGGACGCGGGGATGTCGAGGGTGGCGATCTCGCCGCCCACGCGGGCCGCGCCGACCACGCCCATGGGGGACTCGGGGTCGCGTTCGCCGCCACCGAACGCGGCGTCCCACAGGGCGGGGACCTTGGAGGGCAGGGCGAACAGCGACTCGACGCCGTGGACCATCATGTCGCCCATGCGGTCCACGGACTGCGCGAAGGTCTGCGGGACGATGCCGGAGGCAGGGGTGAACCCGAGGAAGCCGGCGGACACGTACTCGTCCTTGACGTGGACGCCGTCGCCGTCGGTCCTGCTGACCTGGGTCCTGATCAGGTGGGCCGTGAGGTCGACCTCCTGGCCCGCGCGGTCGACGGTGAGGGTGACGTCCTTGCCGGGGTTGTCGCGGATATCGGTCTGGAGGGCCGACCAGTCCTTCACCGGCTCGCCGTCGAAGGCGACGATCTTGTCGCCCGCCCGGAGGCCCGCCGCCTTGGCCGGGGCGGCCGGGTCGCCCTTCTCGCACGTGGAGCGCTTCTCACCGGCCTGGATGACACAGGCGGAGACCTTGCCGACGGTGGTGGTGTGTGTGTTGATCCCGAACGACATCATCACGGTCAGGAAGATCGCGACGGCGAGGATCAGATTCATGAACGGGCCCGCGAACATCACGATGACGCGTTTCCAGGGCTTGCGCGTGTAGAAGAGGCGCCGCTCGTCGCCGGGCTTCAGCTCCTCGAACGCCGCCGCGCGGGCGTCGTCGATCATGCCGCCCATCGGGGACGTCGAACGGGCCTCCAGACGGCCGTCGGGGCCGGGCGGGATCATCCCGATCATGCGGATGTAGCCGCCGAGCGGGATCGCCTTGAGGCCGTACTCGGTCTCGCCCTTCCGGCGCGACCAGATGGTCGGGCCGAAGCCCACCATGTACTGGGGCACCCGGATCCCGAAGAGCTTGGCGGTCGAGAGATGGCCCAGCTCGTGCCAGGCGAACGAGATCAGCAGGCCGATCACGAAGACGACCATGCCGAGGATCGTCATCAGGGTGGTCATGCGCGTGCCTCCACGTGGGTCCGCTCGGTGGCGACGGCCTCGGGCCCGCGCGGGTCCGGGGGCGCCGCCTGGGCCGGTGTCCGTCCGTCCGCGAACTCGGCCATCGGGTGGACATACGACTGGGGGTGCACGATCACCTCAACGCGCTCGGAGGGAATGTCGACGAGCGTCGGCCGGGCGGCGTCCGTAACGGGTGGCGCGCTCGTCGGCACCGGGGTCGGCGACGGGGGAGGGCGCGAGGGGCGGGCCGGCGAGGCGCCGGGCTGTCGCTCATCCGCCCATATGGTGCCGTACGGCGGGCCGTGCACGAGAGAGCCTTCGCCCCTCGCGCCGGGCGTACGGCCGGTCGTACGGCCGCAGGCGCGGCGGCAGTTCGGCCGGCCGGCGCCGAAGGGCGGCCTCGGAGCCGCCGCTCGTCGACCCGGACGCGCAGAAGGGGACGGCTGCGGCGCCGGACTCGTACGTGGAGGGGACCGGCGCCGCGGCCTGGCGGGTCAGAGGGGAACGGCGACCCCGTTGAACGTCGTCTCCGGCGTCTGCGGGCTGGTGAAGCGGGCGTTGACGAGGTAGAGGCGGTCACCCCAGCGGGCGACGGTGGTGGGCACGTCGAAGCGCGGGTCCGTGATCGCGCTGCGCAGGGTGGCGGAGCGGAGTTCCGCGTCGAGTGCGAACACCGCGATGAGGTTCAGCCGGTTCTGTACGACGTACAGCGTGCGGCCGAGCCGCAGGAGACCGTCGCCGTTGGCCACGTCGGCCGCGCCCTTCAGCTCCAGCTCCCGTGCGTGACCGGAGGCCAGGTCCACGTGGTAGAGCCTGCCGGGCTGGCTGCTGACGACGATCAGCCCGCGGCCGCCGGGGGCGGTGACGATGCCGTTGGCGTTGTTCACGTCGGGGGTCTGCACCCAGTCGCCGCCGAGCGGGAGGGCGCGGATCCCGCCGCGGCCGCCGGCCGCTCGCGCCCGGCCGCGCGGGACGCCGTACAGCACGCTGTCGCGTGAGTCCGTGAACCAGGCGCGGTCGCCGAGCAGGATCACGTCGTTGATGAAGTGACCGGTCGTGGGGGTCAGTTGGTACGTGGCCACCAGACGTCCCGTGCGGGTGTCGATCACCCGTGCCGTCCCACCGCCGCCTCCGGCGACGTAGAGCAGCCCGTCGTCGTCCAGTTCGACCCCGACGGCCGCCGTGCCCGTCTCGCCCGGGTACAGGACCTCGCCCGCGCCGGTGCGCAGATCGGTGCGGTACACGGCGCCGTTGGCGCGCGAGCCCATGTACGCGTACGGGCGGTCGCCGATGCTTATCCCCTCGGGGAGGAAGCCGTCGGGCAGCGGGAACTCCGTCGGCCACGTGCCGGGGGCGGCGCTCGCCCGGCCGGCACCGGCTGTCAGGGCGACGGCCGCGAGGGCGGTGCCGCCGAGCAGGGCGCGCCGGGACGGGGCGGATGTGGCGCGGGGGACGGGATGGGGGTGGTTCCGGGTCATGGTTCGGGGCCTCCGTGCGAAATGGGTGGGAAGCGGGGAACTCCGCGGACTCGGTGACGCCATGGTCGTGTTCTTCAGTTGGGTGTCAACTCACCTTCTCCTCCTGTTCGTTGCTCTGATCGATGCTCCGTTTCGTTCGTAACGAGCTGTCATGTACCGGAGTTCCCTGTGTATGAAGTGGGCATGTCAGTAGCGCCGCCGGCCCCACGTCGCGGTCCATCAGGAGGACGCAGTGAAGAAAAGCTCGCGCACAGGTAAGGCCGCTCTCACCCTCGGCAGCGCCGTCGCGCTGGTCCTGGCCCTGCCGGGCACCGCCCTGGCCGCCCCTCCGGCGGCCCTGCCCGCCAACGCGGACGAGCTGGAGCGCGCGTACCAGCCGGCCTACGACTACGACACCGACGGCTGCTACCCCACCCCCGCCATCGGGCCCGACGGCACACTGAACGGCGGCCTCAACCCGTCCGGGGCGCCCCAGGGCGAGTGCCACGACCAGTCGGACCTCGACAACACCAACGGGTACGCGCGGTCCAAGTGCAACAACGGCTGGTGCGCGATCATGTACGGCCTCTACTTCGAGAAGGACCAGGCGACGATCGGCGGGCACCGGCACGACTGGGAGCACGTGGTGGTCTGGGTGCAGAACAACCAGGCGCAGTACGTCTCCACCTCGGCGCACGGCGGGTTCACCGTCCACAACCGCGACCAGATCCGCTGGGACGGCGCACACCCCAAGATCGTCTACCACAAGGACGGGCTGAGCACGCACGCCTTCCGCGCCGCCAACGCCAACGACGAGCCGCCGGAGAACCACTACCACGCCTGGCAGTACCCCAGCCTGGTCGGCTGGAACGGCTACCCGGCGGGCCTCCGCGACAAGCTCAGCCAGGCCAATTTCGGCAGCGCCAACTTCGGCCTCAAGGACGGCAGTTTCAACAGCCACCTGGAGAAGGCCAAGCCGGCCTCCATCCCGTTCGACCCGAACGCCTAGGGGCGGGCCGGGGTACCGGGGCCCGGACCTGGTCCCGGACCTGGTCCCGGCCCCGGTGGCGGTTCCGGTAGCGGTCAGCGCGGCGGGCCGACGACGATCTGGCCGTACAGGTCCGCCGCCTCGGCCATCAGGTCCTCGGAGATCTCGTACCCCTCCGGCCGGGGCGTCGCCATGTCGCGGCCCGCGTGCCGGAACATGCCCTCGATGCCTGCGGGCGTGGCCATCATCAGCAGGTCGGCGGTGTCGGAGGTGATCCGGTAGCCGTGGGGGACGTTCCGGGGCAGATAGACGATGCCGCCCTCCGTCAGCTCCATCTCCTGGTCGTCGCACCACAGCAGCGCACTGCCCTTGAGCAGCATGAACACCTCGTCCTCACGGGTGTGCAGATGGTACGGCGGTGCCTCGCCCCTGCCGACGGTGAACCGTCCGACGGTGAGCTGCCCGTCGGTGGCCGCACTGTCCAGGAGGACGGCGAACTGCCCGCCGTCCAGCCATTCGAGCTTCTGCTGCTGATCGGGTTGTGCGAGGTAGGCCATGCTCATGAGGAGGTCCGTTCGGTGGGGACGAGCGCGACGACCGGGATGATCCGCTCGGTCCGGCGCTGGTAGCCCGCGAAGCCGGGGTAGCGGCGCGCCTGTTCGGCGAAGTGGGTGTCGCGCTCCGCTCCGTGCAGTTCGACGGCGCGTACGGCGAGGGTGTCGTCGCCCACCTCGATCCGGACGTCGGGATGGGCGAGGAGGTTGTGGTACCAGTCGGGGTGGCGATCGGCGCCCGCCTTGGAGGCGAAGACGAGATAGCGACCCTCGTCGGCCAGATACATCATCGGATTGATGCGGGCCGCGCCGGAACGGGCACCGACCGTGTGCAGCAGGAGCAACGGCGCTCCCGCGAAATTGCCGCCGACCTGTCCGTGGTGGGCCCGGAACTCGGCGATGATGCGTGCGTTGAAGTCGACATTTTCCGTCATGACTGTCTCCTGGGTCGAGGAGTGCCGCATGGACGATGATCCTCGCCGGTGCCGGGCGACCGCCAGTGGTGGAGGTGGCCCCAGCAGTACCACCCGGCCCCCGCCCCGCCGTCTTCTTTCTCTCCCTTCTCTTTCCTGGCCGCATTTTCTGCCTGGCCGCTGAAACATTTCCCCGGGGCCGTCGCGTCATGGAGGTGAAGGCGGGGCGGACACGGGGGACCGGGCGCCACGGGGGCGACGGGGGAGGCGGGGGAGCCGATGCGGCGCTCGGGGTCGGCGGGGTCGGCAGGACTGACGGGGCGGACGGGGCGGACAGGATGGATGGGGCGGACGGGAGGTGCGGGGCGTGGCGGACGTACGGGGGGAGACACGGTCCGTATGCCGTCCCGCACCTCCCGTGAGGAGGACTTCCGGGAGTTCGCGGCCGGTCGTACGAACCATCTCTTCCGCTCGGCCTGCCTGCTGACCAGCGGCGACACCCATCTGGCCGAGGACCTGGTGCAGGAGACGCTCGGCCGGATGTACGCGCTGTGGGGGCGCGTCTCGCGGATCGACAACCCTGCGGGGTACGCCCAGACCGTCCTCGTCCGTACGTTCCTCACCCACCGGCGGCGCCGCTCGGCCGGGGAGAGACCCCTCGGGGAGATCCCGGAGTCGGCCGGGAGCCCGGTCGGCGCCGGTGGCTCCGCCGGTCCGGGAGGGGCCGGCGGTCCGGGCGACGATCCGGCGCTGCGGGTCGCGCTGCTCGACGCGCTCGGGCAGCTCGCGCCCAAGGACCGCGCCGTGGTGGTGCTGCGGTACTGGGAGGACCGCAGCGTCGAGGAGACGGCCGAGGCCATGAACGTCAGCTCCGCCGCCGTACGCACCCGGTCGGTGCGGGCGCTCGCGAAGCTCCGGGAGCGACTGGGCGGCCAGTACGCCGAGTTCGCCGCCTGACCGGAGCTGCTGGCAACTGATTCTGTCCGGATGGGAACGAGCGGGAAGTGGGGTCGATCGATCATGCCCTCGGAGAATTCACCACAGGCGTATCCAGATGAGGGGCCGGAGACCTCCGGCGGGGGACCGGAGACCGCACCGTTCGAGGACGAACTCGGCGAGGTGCTGCACCGTACGGGCGGCAGCTTCACGCCCGCCGACCGGACGGCCCTGGTCGACGCGGGGCTGCGCCGGGGCCGCCGCAGACTGGCCCGCCGCCGTATCGCCGTCGTGACCGGCGGCGCCCTCGTGCTCGGCGCGATCGGTCTGGGCGGGGTGTACGGGGACGGGCTGTCCGGCGGTACGGCGGCGGACGGCTCCACCGCGTCCGGGACCGCGTCCGCCGAGGCCCCCGCCCTGATCACCGGCGCCGGGGCGGCCCCGGACGGCGGCCTGACCGGGGCGCTCGCGCGGCTGCTCCCGGAGGGCGAGCTGAGCGGCGCGGTGGAGAGCCTGAACGGCAGGGCGACGGTGCGCGGCGTCTTCGACGACGGCGACGGCGGCGCCGAGGTCTCGGTGGGGCTCTTCCGCGTCGACCCCACCGGCGCCGAGGACCGGGTCACCTGCCCGGCCCGTACGTACACGCCGTACGACTTCTGCGGGACCACCGAACTGCCCGACGGCTCCCGGCTCATGATCCTCCAGGGGTACGTGTATCCGGACCGGCGCGAGGACACCAAGGACTGGCGGGCCGTGCTGCTGACCCCCGACGGTTACCTGGTCGACGCGAACGCGTACAACGCCCCGGCGGAGAAGGGCGCCGAGGTCAGCCGCCCCGAGCCGCCGCTGGACCGGGCGCGGCTCCAGGAACTGGTCACCTCGGACGAGTGGCGCGGGACGCTGCGCCGGCTGCCCGCGCCCCGGCCGGACAAGGAGACCGGCGGCGGCCGGGTCGAGGTGGAGGTCGCCACGACGTTCGCCTCGCTGCTGCCCGCCGGACTGAAGGTGTACGACCAGGGCCGGCAGGACAACGAATTCGCGTACGCCGTGGTCGACGACGGCCAGGGGCGCAGCCTCGTCCAGATCAATGTGCAGACCGGGATGTCGGACACGGTGGCCGACCTCTTCGGCGGTGCCACGACCCTGCCGGACGGCACACAGGTGAAGGTGACGAAGCAGCCGGGCGAGAAGGGCGGCGCCGGCGTCGTGCAGTGGACCGTCGACACCCTCAGGCCCGACGGACTGCGGGTCGTCGTCTCCGCCTTCAACTCCGCCACGCAGGGCAGTGCGGCCACCCGCCCGGAGCCCGCGCTCACCGTCGAACAGCTCACCGCCCTCGCGACCAGCGACAAGTGGGTCGGCTGACCCGGAACGCCCGGCGGCGCACGGTCCGGCGGCGCACAATCCGGCGGAGCACCGCTCACTTCGCGTCGGAGTACCGCTCCACCGTCGCCGTCGTGAACGTGAACCGCACCGGCGTCTCGCCGAAGGCGATCCTCCCGGCCAGCGCCCCGGCCGCGTCGATCGCCTCCGCCACCGCCCCGGCCTCTTCCGCCGGACAGTGCACGATCACCTCGTCGTGCTGGAAGAAGACCAGCTCGGCGCGCATCCCCGCGATCGCCCGGCGCAGCGCCGCCAGCATCAGCAGCGCCCAGTCGGCCGCGCTGCCCTGCACGACGAAGTTCCGGGTGAAGCGGCCACGGGCCCGGCCGTTCGACGACGCGTACCCCGGTGTGAAGTCACCCCCGGACGCGTCCGGCGCCGATGCGTCCGGCGCCGGCGTCTCCTGGGGGATCCCGGCCTCGTCGTCCTCCGCCCCGGCCGCGCGCGGACTCGTCCGCCCGAGCCAGGTCCGTACGATCCTGCCCTCCTCGCCCGCCCTGGCCGCGTCGTCCACATAGGCCACGGCCAGCGGGAACCTCCGGCGCAGCGCCGCCAGGTTCTTCAGCCCGTCGCCGGACGTCTGGCCGTAGACCGCGCCCAGCAGGGCGAGTTTCGCGTGCTCCCGGTCGCCCGAGAACGCCCGGTCGGACAGCGCCGTGTACAGATCGCCGGGGTGGGCCGCCACCTCCATCAGCCCCGGATCGCGGGAGATCGCGGCCAGGACGCGCGGCTCCATCTGGTCGGCGTCCGCCACCACCAGCCGCCACCCCTCGTCGGCGACGACCGCCCGGCGGATCACCCGGGGGATCTGGAGCGCCCCGCCGCCGTTGGTGGTCCAGCGGCCCGAGACCGTACCGCCCGGCAGGTACTCCGGGCGGAACCGGCCGTCCCGCACCCAGTCCTGGAGCCAGCTCCAGCCGTGTGCCGTCCAGATCCGGTACAGCTTCTTGTACTCGATCAGCGGCTCCACCGCCGGATGGTCGATCTCCGCCAGCTCCCAGCGCCGGGTCGACTTCACCCGGATGCCCGCCTGCGCGAACGCCTTCACCACGTCCGCCGGCAGATCCGGCCGCACCCGCCGCCCGAACGCCTCCGACACCGCGTCCGCCAGCTCCGCGAGCCGCCGGGGCTCGCCCCCGCCCGCGTACCGCTCGCCGAGCAGCTCGCGCAGCACCTCCCGGTGCACGTCCGCCCGCCAGGGCAGCCCCGCCCGGTGCATCTCGGCGGCCACCAGCATGCCCGCCGACTCCGACGCCGTGAGCAGCCGCATCCGCCCGGGATGCTCGGCCGCCGTATGCCGCCGCTGCTGCTCCGCGTACACCTCCACCAGGGCCTCGAACGGAATCTCCGCTCCCGCCCGCGCCTCGAAGAGCGAGGACTGCGCACCCGGCTCCGCCGAGCGGGGCGGCGGATCGGGCGGCACCGGCCCGTTCCGCAACCGCGCCCACGCGGCCGCCGCCGACCGGGGCTCCCCGAGCCGCCCCTCGTGGGCCAGCAGCAGCGACTCGCCCGCCTCGATGTCGTAACACCGCTCGACCCGCACCCCCGCCGCCAGCAGGCGCGGGTACACCAGGGACGTCGCCCGCCACACCCAGCGCTCCACCTCGGGCAGGCGCGCCCCGACCGCCGCGACGAGATCCGGCTCCCGCAGCACGGGGCCGTCCGCCCGGCCGTCCTCGCCCAGCGGGACGAGCAGCGCGCCGCCGCCGTCCGTCGGAGCCACCGCCCATCGTCCGCCCATGCGACCGAGTCTCGCAGGAGGGTCTGACAACGGCCGTCGGCAACGCTCCGGCACCACGTCCCGGCCGCCCGGGAGGCGGGCACGTCCGGTCACCGGGAAGATCGGTCCTGAGGCCGGAACAGGGGCGCGGGCCGGGGTGTTGACAGCTCCGACGAACCCACGGGCCCCGCACCGCACCGGAGCACACGGACAGCACACGGAGTCCGTACAGCACACAGGACACGGACGGAACACAGGGCACGGACAGCACGCGGAGCCCGTACAGCACGCAGGACACGCACCACACGCGGGACACGTACAGCACGTAGAGCATGCAGGGCATATGGAGCACACGAGATCTGTGGAGGTCGAGATGCGCGCGGTCGTTTTCGAGGAGTTCGGCGGGCCCGAGGTGTTGCACGTCAAGGACGTGGACGAGCCGCACGCGGGCCCCGGTGAGATCCGGGTGGCCGTACGGGCGGCCGGCGTCAACCCGATGGACTACAAGATCCGCCACGGATGGATGGAAGCGGCCTTCCCCACCCCGCTCCCCGCCGTGCCCGGACTGGAGTTCGCCGGCGTCGTGGACGAGACCGGGGACGGCGTGACCGACTTCGCCGTTGGCGACGAGGTGCTGGGCTGGACCGCCACCGGCGCCTACGCCCCGTACGCCCTGGCCGATGTCGTCGTGGCCAAGCCCGCCGGCCTGAGCTGGGACGAGGCCGCGGCGCTCCCCGTGGCCGGGGAAACCGCGCAGCGGGTCCTGGACGCGCTCGGTGTCCGGGACGGCGAGACCCTGCTGCTGCACGGCGCGGGGGGCGGCGTCGGCGCCGTGGCCGCGCAGCTCGCGGTGGCGCGCGGCGCGACCGTGATCGGCACGGCCTCCCCGGCCAACCACGACTACGTACGCTCGCTGGGCGCCGTACCCGTGGCGTACGGCGACGGCCTCGTCGACCGGGTCCGCGCGGCGGCGCCCCAGGGCGTCGACGCCGTCTTCGACGCGTCGGGGAAGGGCGCGCTGCCCGACTCGATCGAGCTGCGCGGCGGCACCACGGACCGGATCGTCACCATCGCGGACATGGCCGCGCAGGATCTGGGGGTGACCTTCTCCTCCGGTGGCACGACGCCCGAGCAGAAGCGCGCCGGACTGACGGAGCAGGCCCGGCTGGCGACGGAGGGCGCGCTGCGGGTGCGGATCGCCGGGACCTTCCCGCTGGAGGAGGCCGCGAAGGCCCAGCAGGCGAGCGAGGAGGGGCACGCGGGCGGAAAGCTCGTGATCACGCCCTGAGGGACGGAACCGGTCGCGGAAGCGGCTGTCGAACCGGGTGCCGAAGCGGTCGCGCCGCCGGGTGTGGGGGAGCACCCGGTCCGACAGGGCCCGGAAGCGGTGATGTGGCACGGTGACGCTCCTCTCGTGCACGATGGGTTGCCCTCTGTGATCTATTGATGTCCGAGAGTAGCGATGCTCACTGACAGTGGACCTGCGCACGATGTCTACGACTCCGGCCGGCCGTGGCTCTCCCTCACCCGGATCCCGCTCCCGCACCAGCCGGCGGCGGCCGGGCGGGCCCGTCGGCACACCCGTGAGGTGCTCGCCCTGCGCCGCGTGGACGGCGGGTCCGCGGCCACCGTGGAACTGGCGGTGAGCGAACTCGTCACCAACGCCGTACGCCACGGCGTCTGTGTCTGCGGCTGCACCCGCGGCGCCGTCACCCTCGCCCTGCTGCGCTCGCCGGACGGCCGCCGCCTGCGCGTCGAGGTCGCCGACCCCTCCCGTACGCCGCCGAGATGGCCGACCGGCATCGGTGCGGTCGACGCGGAGGCGACGGAGGGCCGCGGGCTGCTCCTGGTCACGACCCTGGCCTCGGACTGGGGCGACCACACGGGCCCCACCCGGGGGAAGGTGGTGTGGTGCGAGTTCGCGCCGGGGGAGAGGTAGCGGAGGCGGAGAGGGGTGGAGGCGGAGAGGGGTGGAGGTGGCGGAGGGACGGTGCCTGGCCGGACTGGCTCAGTCCCGCCGCTCGTCCGGGTGCGTTCCGGGACGCCCGTCGGATGCCGTCAGCTCACGTATGACCCGCGCCGGGTTGCCCACGGCCAGGACGCCCGGCGGCAGGTCCTTGGTGACGACCGATCCGGCGCCGACCACCGTGTTCTCGCCGATGGTGACCCCGGGGCAGACGATCACCCCGCCGCCCAGCCAGACGTTGTCCCCGATCGTCACCGGCGACGCCTTCTCCCAGCCCGCGCGGCGGCGCTCCGTGTCCAGTTCATGGGTGGGCGTCAGAAGCTGGACGTTCGGGCCTATCTGGACGTCGGAGCCGATGGTGATCGGCGCGGCGTCCAGGAAGATCGCGTTGAAGTTGACGAACGTACGCGCCCCGACGGTGATGTACGTCCCGTAGTCGCACTGGAACGGCGGGCGGATCCGGACGTCCTCGCCCACCGAACCCAGCAGCTCCGCGAGGATCTTGGCGCGGTCACCGGGCGCGGCGCCGCCGTTCGCGTTGTACGCCGCGCACAGCGCGAAGCGGCGCTCGGTGTCCGACCCCAACTCCTCGTCGTCCGGGAGATACCACTCACCGGCCAGCATGCGCCGCTTGTTCTCGCCCATGGGTGCCCCTCCGCGGATGAAAGCCCTCGGTCGACAGGAGCCCCCAGACTAATCGCGTGCACCGACAGGCGGCTGGTTGTCCACAGGCTGTGGAAAAAATGGAGCAGGCGGGACAGACGGGACGGGTGGGGTGGGTACGGCCCAGGGCTTCCGACCTGCGACCATCGAGAAGTGAGTGAGAAGCATGCCACCGGTGATCCCGTGCGCACGGTCGAGCGCGCCGTCGCCGCGATGCTCGCCGGCGGCCCGGACGGCATCGACACCGGCGCCTCCCTCCTCGCCGCCGCCCCGGACTCCGACACCGAACTCCGGCGGCGCGGCACGGGATTCCTGCGTCTGGCCTGGGAACGCGGCTGGCAGCCCGCCGATGTGGCCCGCCTCGTCCGCCGTGACCTGCACGGACCCCATCTGCGGCTGCTCGCCGAGCTGACCGCCGAGGAGGCGCGGCGGTACGAGCGGCTGCCGCCGCGCTGGGCGGCCCAGCTCGCCGAACTCGACCAGGAGTACGGCCCGGGGGCGGGCGGCGCCGGGCCGTACCGGGCCGACCGGTTCTCGTACGCCACCACCGTCCTGGAGCTGTATCTGCTGCTGGCCCGGCTGCCCGCGATCGAGCCGGTCGGGCCGGTGCCCGGGGCGCCTCTCCATCTGCCGCCCGCCGAAGGCGAGCCGCGCATGCTCACCCGGATCCGCGCGCTGCTCGCCAAGGCGGAGGCGACGGGTTATCCGCAGGAGGCCGAGGCGCTCACCGCCAAGGCCCAGGAGCTGATGGCGCGCCACAGCATCGACGAGGCGCTGCTCGCGGACCGGACGCACCGCGGCGATGTGCCCGGCGCGTGCCGGATCGGCGTGGACGCCCCGTACGAGACGGCGAAGGCGATCCTGCTCGACGCGGTCGCCTCGGCGAACCGCTGCCGCGCGGTCTGGAACAGCGCGTACGGCTTCTCGACGGTCGTCGGGTTCGAGCCGGACCTGGAGGCGGTCGAGCTGCTGCACACCTCCCTGCTGGTGCAGGGCACCTCCGCGATGACCCGCGCCGAGGCGGCCCAGCGCGCGGGCGGCCGTAAGCGGACGAAGACCTTCCGGCAGTCGTTCCTGATGGCGTACGCGCACCGCCTCGGCGAGCGTCTGGCGGCGGCGACGGAGCAGGCGACCGAGCAGGCGAACGGCGAGGTCACGGAGCGGTGGGCGGAGGGCGACGGGGCGGCGCCCGGCGGTGGCTCCGGACTGCTGCCGGTCCTCGCGGCGCGGGAGGCCGCCGTGACCGACCGTACGGACCGGATGTTCCCGGAGACGGTCGCGACACGGGTGCGCGGCGTGACGGACGCCGAGGGCTGGACCCACGGCGTCTCGGCGGCGGACGCGGCCCATGTGCCGGGGCACGGCCGCGGGGGCGACGCGGACGGTGCGGCCCGACGCGGACGCATCCGCCCCGCCTGACCTGCCCGACGTACCAGTCCCACCCGACGAACCGACCTCACCCGACGTGTCCTAGAGCCCTTCCCTGTCGGTGGCCCAGTACGGCCGCGTGGTGATGGCGTGGCGCGGCAGGCTCCGGCTGTCGACGAGCGCCCGCCGCTGACGCAGGAGGGACTGGGCGTGGCCCAGCAGCAGAGCGCCGTCGAGCCGGGCGAACGTACCGTCCCCGATGGCGCGTTCGAGCCAGGATTGCAGCGCCTCGCCCGGCGTTTCCCCCAGGGGCAGGAAGCGGTAGAGGGGCCAGCGGTCGGCCAGCGGCGCGACGGCGTCCGCCGGTACCTCGACCGTCACGACGGGCGCGTCGCCGCTCCGGGTGGCGCAGGCGTCGAGGGTGCCGAGGGCGCAGCCGTCGCCGAGATAGAGCCTGCGGGTTCCGCTCTCGCGCAGCGGCCGTTGCCGTCCCGCCAGCAGCGTCAGGCGCCGACCGGCGTACAGGCGGCGGATCCACGCCGTACCGGGGCCCGCGGCTCCGGTGTCGACGAGGATGCCGAGGTGCTCGGCGTCCGGGCCGCCGACGGTCCGTACCGAGTAGCGGCGGGCCAGGGTGGGCGTGACGCGGAACTGGATCTCGTGGCCGGGCTGCCAGCCGCCCGGCGGCGCGGTGGCGTGCAGTTCCAGTTCGAGGAAGCCGGGGGCCGGTTCACGGACGCCCAGCACCCGGGCCGGACGTCCCAGGGTGGCTTCGACGAGATTGCCGATGACGGCGGGCGCTTGGGGCATGGGGCTCCACTCGGGTAGGGGCCGGCGGGCCCGGAAACGTTTCTCCGACGTTACGAGGAAGGCGGGGGCGAGCGGAACGGAACGGGGACCGACGATCCGTCAGAACCCGACAGAACCCACCAGAATGCTTCGGCGAAGCCGAGAGTCCGCGGCGACCGTCCGCTCCGCCAGCGGCCCTCGACGGCCCATTGCCGAACGGAGCCCACGCTTCCGCCCGCGCGTACGCCGCCCGCCTCCGCCCGCGCGTGCACCGCCCGCCTCCGCCCGCGCGTACGCCACGCGCTTCCGCCACACGCCTCCGCCCGCGCCGCCGTTCGCGGGTGCGTCCGCGCCTCCGCCCGCGCGTACGTCAGCGCCGGAAATGACGTGAAGACTTCTTAGCGCGCTATTCGGGCATATGTCGCTACTCTCGCCCCATGAGCTGGCTCCGGGCGCTGAGGGACACCGCCCTCTCGGGGTTCGGTGTCGAGCGCCGGCGGCTCGAACCCCTGGTCGCGCTGCGCGGAGCCGCCGGTCTCGCCGTGGTCGTGTGCGGCACGTACGCGCTGTTCGGGCCTACCGTCGCGGCCAGCGCCGCGTTCGGCGCCTTCCAGGCGGGGATCGCCACCTTCCAGCGCAGTTGGCGCCCCCGGCCGGTGCTCGCGCTGGCGTCCGGGGCGAGCCTCGCCGTCAGTACGTTCCTCGGCTATCTCACCGTCGCCCACTTCCCGCTCTTCCTCGCCCTTCTCGCACTCTGGACCTTCCTCGCCGGGCTCGCCTGGACAGCGGGGCCGACCGCGGGGGTGATCGCGGCCTCCAACGTCGCGATCATGCTCGTGACGGTGACGCTCCCCACGTCCGTCGCGACCGCCGCGGGCCACGCGGCCGTGATCGCGGCCGGCGGTCTCGTCCAGGCCGGGATGATCGTGTTCTTCCCCGTCAGACGCTGGGGGCTCCAGCGCGACGCGCTCGCCGACGCCCTCGCCGCGCTGGGCGACTACGCCCGCCGGCTGCGCCACGACCCGACCGCGCCGTTCGACCCCGAACCCCTGATGACGGCCCGCAGCGCCGCCGCCGTCACCCCGTGGCAGGCCCGCAGACGCCCGGTCGAACTGCACGGCGCGCGCGGTCTCGCCGAGCGGATCAGGCCCGTACTCGCCTCGCTCGCCGATCCGGAGGTGGGCGCGGCGTCGGAGGGCCCGGAGCGGGACCGGGTACGGGAACTCCTGGCCGCGGCCGGTTCCGTACTGGACTCCACCGCGCGCGCCGTCCGCCACGGCACACCGGTCCATCTCGCCCCGGCCGCCGTCGCCGGCCTGCGGACCCCGGACACCGAGTCGCTGCTCATCGGCCCGGCCCACCGCGCCGCCACCCGGCTCGTCTCGCTGCTCGATCTGCTGGACGACGTGGTCGAGACGGATGTCGTCGCCACGGACACGGACACGGAGACGGACGCGGACACGGGCACAGGCGCAGACACGGACGCGGGTGAGGAAGGCGCCGCGGCCCGCCCCGCGACCCACCGCGACCGTCCCAGCCTGCTGCGCCTCCTCCCCGGCGTCCTGCGCGACATACGGGACGAACTCCACCGCGACTCCCCGATCCTGCGGCACGCCGTCCGCGTCACCACCGTCACCTGCGCGGGGTACGTCCTCGGCGCCGCGTTGCCCCTGGGCCACGGCTACTGGGCGCCCATGACCGTCGTCATGGTGATGCGCCCCGACTTCCTCCAGACGTACGGGCGTTCCGTGGCCCGGTTCGGCGGAACCCTCGTCGGGGTCGCGCTGGCCACCGGCATCGTGCAGGCCGCCCATCCCGGCGGCTATGTCTCCGCCGCGCTCGCCGTCGTCAGCGCGGGCCTGATGTATCTGTTGCTGCGCACCGGTTACGCGATCAGTCAGATCTTCGTCTCGGCCTATGTGGTCTTCCTGCTCGGCATGGCCGGGGCCGGGGTGTCGCAGACCGTACGGGACCGCGCCCTGCTCACGCTTCTCGGCGGGCTGCTCGCGATGATCGCGTACGCGGTCTTCCCCGCCTGGGAGACCCCCAGGCTGCGCGCCCGCCTCGCCGACTGGCTGCTCGCCGACGGGCGGTACGCCGCCGCGGTGGTCGGCCACTACGCCCGGCCCGCCGACCGCGGCGGCCCCCAAGCGCGCGAGGTGCGCGAGACCCTGCTCGCCACCCGTACGGCCCGGGTCGCCTGGCACACGTCGGAGGAGCGGGCCCTGCACGAACCGGTGCGGCACCGCGGCCTGTCGCGGACCGCCGCCGACCACGCGGAGCACGCGCTCGCCCAGCTCGCGCGGGTCGCGATGCTGATGGAGGCGCACCTTCCGGAGCGCGGCGTCACCCCCGTACCGGCGGCGGGCGGACTCGCGGAGACGCTGCGGGAGGCGACGCAGCAGGGCGCCAAGGACCTACGGGAACGGCGCGTCCCGCGCTGGGACACGGTCCGCGAGGAGCTGGCGCGCTGGGACGGCGAGGGCGTTCCCGACCAGGTCGTACGGAGCGGGGCGGGCCTGCTCCTCGACGCGCTGGAGGAGCTGTCGGCGGCTCTGGAGGAGGGCCCGGCCGGGGGCAGGGGCGGGGAGCGGGCCGGGAACGGCGACGGGCCGCGGCCCTCCGAAGGGCCCACGGCCCGCGCGCCGGAGCAGGGTCCGTCCGCCTGACGCGACCGCCGCGCCGGGCGGATCGGCCCCGGACGACGATCACGGGAAGCGACCGCGGGCCGGCCACCGGCCCCTCCGCCGGCGGGCGGAGGAACAGCCGGGG
>NZ_JBHZDA010000030.1:37370-68812 GCF_042755665.1 Streptomyces sp. NPDC059142 | reverse complement strand
ACCCCCCCGCGCCCCCCCGCCCCCCCGCTCCGCGCCCCCGCCACCCCCCACCCCAAACAACGACACACACGCCCGAGGCCCCCCCCCCCCCGGGCCCCGGGGGCCGCGGCAACAGGACCGGGACCCATTCGTTCTCGGGCCGTGTGAGTCCAACCACGGCCCCGCTACAAGGAGTCAACACGTGGCACGCGTCAAGCGGGCAGTCAACGCCCACAAGAAGCGCCGGGCAATCCTCGAAGCGGCCAGCGGTTACCGCGGCCAGCGTTCGCGCCTGTACCGGAAGGCGAAGGAGCAGGTCACCCACTCCCTCGTCTACAACTACAACGACCGCAAGAAGCGCAAGGGCGACTTCCGTCAGCTCTGGATCCAGCGGATCAACGCCGCTGCCCGCGCCAACGGCATCACCTACAACCGCTTCATCCAGGGTCTGAAGGCCGCCAACGTCGAGGTGGACCGCAAGATCCTCGCCGAGCTGGCCGTCAACGACGCCAACGCGTTCGCCGCGCTCGTCGAGGTCGCCCAGAAGGCGCTCCCGAGCGACGTCAACGCCCCGAAGGCCGCGGCCTAAGCAGCCGGCGGGCTTCTCCCAGCCCGTGCCCTTCCCGCCGGACCCGCAGGCACACCGCCTGCGGGTCCCGCGCGTTCCCGGACCTTTCCCGCGTACCGCGCCGGACCGCCGGACGAGACCGCCCGTACCCCGCCAGACGAGAAGCGAGCCGCCGCCCATGGCCACCCCCGAGCTGATCTCCCCGCGTTCCCCCCGTGTCACGGCCGCGCGCAGGCTCGCCAAGCGCGCCTTCCGGGGCAAGGAGCGCCGGTTCATCGCCGAGGGGCCGCAGGCCGTGCGCGAGGCGGTGGCGCACCGCGGGGCCGGCGGGGAACCCACGCTGGTCGAGCTGTTCACCACCGCCGAGGCCGCCGAGCGGTACGCCGACATCGTGGACGCGGCCCGCGCCACCGGCGCCCGGGTGCACTTCGCCCCCGACACCGTCCTCGCCGAGGTCTCCCAGACCGTCACCCCCCAGGGGCTGCTGGGCGTCTGCCGCTTCCTGGACACCCCGTTCGAGGACGTCCTCGCGGCGGGCCCCCGGCTCGTCGCCGTCCTCGCCCATGTACGGGACCCCGGCAACGCCGGTACGGTGCTGCGCTGCGCCGACGCCGCGGGGGCCGACGCCGTCGTCCTCACCGACGCCTCCGTCGACCTCTACAACCCCAAGTCCGTCCGCGCGTCGGCGGGCTCGCTCTTCCACCTGCCGGTCGCCGTCGGCGTCCCCGTGGAGCAGGCGGTACGCGGCCTCCAGGGCGCCGGGGTGCGGATCCTGGCCGCCGACGGCGCGGGCGAGGACGACCTCGACGACGAGCTGGACGCGGGCACCATGGCCGGGCCCACCGCCTGGGTCTTCGGCAACGAGGCGTGGGGCCTGCCGGCCGAGACCCGGGCGCTCGCCGACGCCGTGGTGCGGGTCCCGATTCACGGAAAGGCCGAGAGCTTGAACCTGGCGACCGCCGCGGCCGTATGTCTCTATGCCTCAGCGCGTGCCCAGCGCGTCCGCGGTATGCGCTGAGGGGGTCCGTCCGGTCACGGTCAGCTAGTAGTGTTGCGTGCTCGGGGACCCACTGAGCTACCCGGAAGAGGTGGGGTGCGGGGATGACCGTCGGGGCGAGCCGACCCGCAGGGGTCCAGGGAGCCTTACCGGCCACGTTCGACGCCGCCGGAGAGCCGGACGGTGCCCCCGCGGCGGGCCCCGGGGACCCGGGGGAGACCCACGCGGGCACCGGGCCGGGGACGAGCGCGGACCTCCCGGCCGGAGCGGGGCTGGACCCCGACGACCTGCCCGACGGGCTGATCATCGCCGACGAGAGCGGCCGTGTCGTCTGCTTCAACGCCGCCGCCGCGCGGATCACCGCCGTCGACCGCTCCGCCGCCCTCGGCAGTCCCGTCGACCGGGCGCTGCCGCTGGAGGACCTCAAGGGCCGCCGCTGGTGGGCGCTGACCGACCCGTACGGCGGCCTCGCGACCCGGACGGGACAGCCGGAGCGCAATCTGCTGCTGCCCGGCGGCCGGGAGGTCCTGGTCTCCGCGCGGTACGTCCGCGCGTACCCCACAGGGCCCGTACGGAAGCTGGTGATCTGTGTACGGGGCACGGAGGCCCGCCGCCGTACCGAGCTGAGCCATGCCGAACTGATCGCCACCGTCGCCCACGAGCTGCGCTCGCCGCTGACCTCCGTCAAGGGGTTCACGGCCACGCTGCTCGCCAAGTGGGAGCGGTTCACCGACGACCAGAAACGGCTGATGCTGGAGACCGTCGACGCCGACGCGAACCGGGTCACCCGGCTGATCGCCGAGCTGCTCGACATCTCCCGGATCGACTCCGGCCGCCTGGAGGTGCGGCGCCAGCCCGTCGACATCGGCGCGGCCGTCGGCCGGCACGTCCAGTCGCACACCGCCTCCGGAGAGTCGCCCGACCGCTTCCTCGTACGGATAGAGCAGCCGCTGCCCGATCTGTGGGCCGATCCCGACAAGATCGACCAGGTGCTCGGCAACCTGCTGGAAAACGCGGTGCGCCACGGAGAGGGAACCGTCACCATTGAGGTGGCGCCCGCGCGGATCGAACACGCGGCGGAGAGCGAGAAGGGAACGGCCGTCACCGTGTGCGACGAAGGACCCGGCATCCCCGAGGAGTCGATGCAGCGCGTCTTCACCCGCTTCTGGCGGGGCAGCAAACGCGGCGGTACGGGGCTCGGGCTCTACATCGTCAAGGGCATCGTCGAGGCGCACGGCGGCACGATCACCGTCGGCCGCGGCCCCGGCGGCGGCGCGCAGTTCCGATTTATCCTGCCCGTCGGCGCTCCGGCCTACCTCTCCTGACGGTCTCCCGACCGCACCGGAGACCCCGGCCGGGCCGCCCGCGGGCCCATCCACCTTCGTACGACCCTTTAGACTCGGCTTTTGGCACCTTCACGCCCTCAGTGATCGAGCAGGGTCGTTTCGCCAAGCCAATCGGAAGTACGGGAAGAGATGTCCGCACCCAACAAGTCGTACGACCCGGTCGAGGTCGAGGCACTGAAACCGGAGCAGATCGAGCGCCTGCGGGACGAGGCGCTCGCCGCCTTCGCCGCCGCCGGTGACCTCGAAGCGCTCGCCCACGCGAAGACCGCGCACACCGGGTCCACCTCGCCGCTCTCCCTCGCCAACCGGGAGATCGGCGCGCTGCCCCCGCAGGCCAAGGCCGAGGCGGGCAAGCGCGTGGGCCAGGCCCGCGCCGCCGTCGGCCGGGCCCTCGCCGCCCGGCAGACCGAGCTGGAGGCCGAGCGCGACGCCCGGGTGCTGGTCGAGGAGGCGGTGGACGTCACACTGCCGTACGACCGCACCCCGGCCGGCGCCCGCCACCCGCTCACCACCTTCATGGAGCGGGTCGCCGACGTCTTCGTGGCCATGGGGTACGAGGTCGCCGAGGGCCCCGAGGCCGAGGCCGAGTGGTTCAACTTCGACGCCCTCAACTTCGTGCCGGACCACCCGGCGCGCCAGATGCAGGACACCTTCTTCGTCTCCGGCCCCGAGGGCACCACGGGCGACGAGTCCGGCGTGGTGCTCCGTACCCACACCTCGCCGGTCCAGGCCCGCGCCCTCATCGACCGCGAGCCGCCCGTCTACATCGTCTGCCCCGGGCGGGTCTACCGCACCGACGAGCTGGACGCCACGCACACCCCGGTCTTCCACCAGATCGAGCTGCTCGCCGTCGACGAGGGCCTGACCATGGCCGACCTCAAGGGCACCCTGGACCACATGGTGCAGGCGCTCTTCGGCGCGGACATGAAGACCCGGCTCCGTCCGAACTTCTTCCCGTTCACCGAGCCGTCCGCCGAGATGGACATGGTCTGCTACGTCTGCCGCGGCGCCTCCGTCGGCAACCCCGACCGCCCCTGCCGCACCTGCGGCAGCGAGGGCTGGATCGAGCTGGGCGGCTGCGGCATGGTCAACCCCAAGGTGCTCACCGCCTGCGGCGTCGACCCCGAGAAGTACAGCGGATTCGCCTTCGGGTTCGGCATCGAACGGATGCTGATGTTCCGCCACAACGTCGAAGACATGCGAGACATGGTCGAGGGCGACGTCCGGTTCACCCGGCCGTTCGGGATGGAGATCTGATGCGCGTCCCGCTTTCCTGGCTGCGGGAGTACGTCGACCTGCCGGCGACCGAGACCGGCCGGGACGTACAGGCCCAGCTCGTCTCCGCCGGCCTTGAGGTCGAGACCGTCGAGCAGCTCGGCGCCGGCCTCAAGGGCCCCCTCGTCGTCGGCAAGGTCCTCACCATCGAGGAGCTGGAGGGCTTCAAGAAGCCCATCCGCTTCTGCACCGTCGACGTCGGCTCCGCCAACGGCACCGGCGAACCGCAGGAGATCGTCTGCGGCGCGCGCAACTTCGCCGTCGGCGACAAGGTCGTCGTGGTCCTGCCCGGCGCCGTCCTCCCGGGCGACTTCGCGATCGCCGCGCGCAAGACGTACGGCAGGACCTCGCACGGCATGATCTGCTCCGGCGACGAGCTGGGCATGGGCGACGACGGCTCCGGCGGCATCATCGTGCTCCCCCCGGAGTACGAGCCCGGCACCGACGCCATCGCGCTCCTGGAGCTGGTGGACGAGGTCCTGGACATCGCCGTCACCCCCGACCGCGGCTACTGCCTCTCGCTGCGCGGCGTCGCCCGCGAGACCGCCATCGCGTACGGCCTGCCGCTGCGCGACCCGGCGCTGCTCGACGTCCCCGCGCCGAACGCCTACGGCCACCCCGTGAAGATCGCCGACCCGATGGGCTGCGACCGCTTCACCGCGCGCACCGTCACCGGGCTCGACCCCGAGGCGCGGTCGCCGATCTGGCTGAGCCGCCGCCTCCAGAAGGCCGGGATGCGGCCGATCTCGCTCGCGGTCGACATCACCAACTACGTGATGCTGGAGCTGGGCCAGCCGCTGCACGCGTACGACCGGAACCGGCTCGAAGGCCCGATCGGCGTCCGCCGCGCCGAGGCCGGCGAGAAGATCACCACGCTCGACGGGGCGCAGCGCGTCCTGGACGCCCAGGACCTCGTCATCACCGACGACCGCGGACCCATCGGCCTCGCGGGCGTCATGGGCGGCGCCCACACGGAGATCGCCGATGTCGTCACCGACGCCGAGACCGGCGCCGTGCACGGCACCACCGAGGTCGTCATCGAGGCCGCGCACTTCGACGCGATCACCATCGCCCGTACCGCGCGCCGCCACAAGCTGCCCTCCGAGGCGTCCAAGCGCTTCGAGCGCGGTGTCGACCCCGGGGCCACCGGGGCCGCCGCGCAGCGCACCGTCGACCTGCTGGTCCTCCTCGCGGGCGGCTCCGCGGAGGCCGGCGTCACCGAGGTCGTCGCGCCCTCCGCGCCGCACACCATCACCATGCCCGCCGACCACCCCGACCGCGTCGCGGGCGTCGGCTACGGCCGGGAGACCGTCGTACGACGCCTCCAGCAGGTCGGCTGCGACGTGTACGGGCAGGACGAGCTGATCGTCACCGTCCCGTCCTGGCGTCCCGACCTCGGCGAGCCCAACGACCTCGCCGAGGAGGTCATCCGCCTGGAGGGGTACGAGAACCTGCCCTCCACGCTGCCGACCCCGCCGTCCGGCCGCGGGCTCACCGAGCGGCAGCGGCTGCACCGCCGCGTCGGCCGCGCCCTGGCCGGGGCCGGCTACGTCGAGGCGCTGAACTACCCGTTCACCGGCACGGCGGTCCTCGACGCGTTCGGCCTCCCGGCCGACGACGAGCGGCGCCGCACCGTCACCCTCGTCAACCCGCTCTCCGACGAGGAGCCCGCGCTGCGCACCACGCTGCTGCCCGGACTCCTCACCGCGCTGCGCCGCAACGACGGCCGGGGCTCGCACGACCTCGCGCTCTTCGAGACCGGGCTGGTCTTCCTGCCGACCGGCGAGGAGACCGTACCGGTCCGGCTGCCCGTCGACCGGCGGCCCACCGACGAGGAGATCGCCTCCCTCGACGCCGCGCTGCCGCGCCAGCCGCGCCGCGCCGCCGTCGTCCTGTCCGGCGCGCGCGAGCAGGCCGGCTGGTGGGGCAAGGGCACCACGGCGAACTGGGCGGACGCCGTCGAGGCGGCCCGCACCGTCGCCCGGGAGGCCGGCGTCGAGCTGTCCGTACGGGCCGACCGCCACGAGCCGTGGCACCCCGGCCGCTGCGCCGCGCTCCTCGTGACCGTGGACGGCGCGGAGACGCTCGTCGGGCACGCGGGGGAGCTGCACCCGCGCGTCGTCAAGGCGCTCGGGCTCCCGGAGCGCACCAGCGCCATGGAGATCGACCTGGACCTGCTGGAGCGCGCGGGAACCGGCGCGCTCCAGGCGCCGCGCATCTCCACCTACCCGGTGGCCACCCAGGACGTGGCGCTGGTCGTCGCGGCCGGTGTGCCGGCCGGGGACGTGGAGCGCGCGCTGCACGAGGGCGCGGGTGAACTCCTGGAGTCGCTGCGCCTGTTCGACGTCTTCTCCGGCGAACAGGTCGGCGCGGGGAACAAGTCCCTCGCGTACGCCCTGCGTTTCCGCGCCACCGACCGCACGCTGACGGTCGAGGAGGCCACGGCGGCCCGTGACGCGGCCGTCGCGCTCGCCGCGGAGCGGACCGGGGCGGTGCTGCGCGGAGCGTAGTAACCCCCTGTCACGAAGGGTCTTTCGGCCTTTCGTTCGACAAGTAGGTGGAGCCCGTAGGGGCGCGTCCGGGGCTCCGGACGCGCCCCTCACTCATTCGAGTGAGAACCCTCGGCGGGTCGTGCCATCGGCGGCCGGTGATCGACACAATCGATCCGGCCGCGACGGTCGACGTACGCCCAACGGCTGAGTGGCCGGACGGCCGAGGGGGGCCGACGTATGAATCGGACCAGTGCAGAAGAGCAGGCAACCGAGGAGGAGACGGCCTCCTGGGGTTTCGTGGAGTGCGCGATCCCCGGCGGCCTGCTCACACTGGTGATCACCTGGGAGCTGACGCGCCCGCCCTCGGAGCGCGACACGCTCCTGCCGCGCATCGTGACCTGTGTGGCCTTCGTCCTGGTGATGGCCTATCTCGTCATGCGGGTGCGGCGCCGCGCGGCGCGCGAACTGCTCCAGGTACGCGCCGTGGCGCGCGCCGCGCAGGAGGTGCTGCTGCGCCCGCTGCCGTCCCGGCTCGACGGACTGGCGCTCCACGCCCGCCAGCTCTCCGCCTCGCGCTGCGCCGACGTCGGAGGCGATCTGTACGAGGTGATGGCGACCACCCACGGGGTGCGCGTGGTCATCGGGGACGTACGCGGCCATGGGCTGCCCGCGATCGGGGCGGTGGCCGCCGTCCTGGGCAGTTTCCGCGAGGCCGCCCACGACGAGAACGGGCTCGACGGGGTCCTGCGCCGACTGGACCGCGCCCACCAGCGGCATCTGAGGGAACTGGCGCGTCCGGACCCGGACTGCGAGGCGGCGCTCCGGGTGGCGCTGCTCGCCGAAGCGGCCGCCGCCACGGGGGACGCGGGCGCGAGCGCCGCCGAGGTCGCCGAGGCGTGCCGGGCCGCCCGGCGGCTGGCGGAGGCGGACGCGGCGGACGCCGCGGAGGAGTTCGTCACCGTCCTGCTGCTGGAGATCGGCCCGGACGCGGAGATCCGCGCCCTCAACTGCGGCCATCCCTGGCCCTATCGGCTCGGGACCGGGGCGGAGCCGCTGGCCTGCGAGGAACCGTTACCGCCGCTGGGCGCCGTACCGCTGCCGGCGGAACTGACCCCGTACCGGTGCGGACGGCTGCTGCCGGGCGAGGCGCTCTTCCTGCACACCGACGGCGCGGAGGACGCGCGGGACGCGAAGGGGCGCTTCTTCGGCCTCAAGGAGGCGCTGGTGGAGGCGGCTTCGGTCACCGAGCTGTCGCCCGCGGCGGTGGTACGGCAGGTGCACACGGCGCTGCTGCGGCACACCGGCGGGCGGATCACCGACGACATGGCGCTGCTGGTGCTGCGCAACGACCGGGTGGACGGCGGCCCGTGCGCGGCGGCCGGACAGCGGTCCGGGCCGGCCGATCTCTCCGACACGAACCGGCCGGACGCCAACCGGCCCGGCGCGGACCCGTCCGGTACGGACCCACCCGGCGCAGGCCGGGCCGCTGCGGCCGGCGGTGTCACCGACGGGCCGCGCGCGCCGGGCGGCCCTCTCGCCGCCGCCTCGGACCGGCTCGCCGCGGCAGCCCCCTCGGACCGTCTCCCCGGGCCGGACGTCTCACCGCCGCCGCAGGAGCCGCCCCCGGCCAACGGGCAGGCGCCGCCGGGCTGTCGTGCCGTACTGGAGGAGCGCACACGGGTGCCGACGCAGTCCGGAGACCCGGCCCTGCGCCGTACCCGTCCCGCTCCTTCCCGTCCCTAGGGTCTTTCGTGACCGGACTCGTTCCCCACCGAGGAGCACCACGCCCGCGGTCTGAGGGGGACCGTCGGCGCGGTGGCCGTGCCGTCCGTCCCGCCGTGGAGTGCCGGGCAGGCCGGTGGGACGGACGACACGGTTGCGGGCCGCCGTACTTGACGAGGGGGGAGCCGGCGACCCTGCCGCCTCCTTGATGAGGACACCCAGTCAACCGGCCCCGCCCGCCCGGCGGCAGAGCGCACACGGCACGAATCCGGGCACTCCGTTCACACCCCGTGCGTTTCCCGTTCCGTCCCCGACGAGCACATCCGAAGCAGTGGCACCGCGGGCCCCTCGGGGCCTTCCGCGGGCGGGAGTTCGGATTTATTCGTCTACGCTGGAACGGCCGAGTCTCCGGAGGGGCACATGCAGCCCAACACTCTGCTCGATTCCCTGCTCGACGAGGCGGGCATCTCCCATGCCGGCCTCGCCGCCCGTGTCAACCAGGCGGGCCGTACGAGGGGCCTCGCACTGCGGTACGAACACACCGCGGTGTCCCGCTGGCTGAAGGGCCAGCGCCCCCGGGGCCAGGTGCCCGACCTGATCTGCGCGGTGCTCAGCGACCGGCTGCGCCGACCGCTCACCCTGGACGACATCGGGTTCGGGGTGGCGGGGGAGTCGCCCGTACCGCACGCGACCCCCCTCTCCGGTTTCGTGGAGCGCGCCGCGGCCCTGTGGCGCAGTGACGAGCAGCAGCGGCCGCACATAGTGGGCGCCCCCGCCGTCACCGGCACGCCCGCCGTGATGCCCGTCTGGGAGTGGGAGAACCCGCCGGAGGACTCCGACGTCTCCCGCGCCGGCCGGACGAAGGTGGGCCCCGCCGACATCAAGCTGCTCAGATCGGCGCGCGCGCACTACGAGTTGATGTACCGCAGGGCGGGCGGTGTCGCGACCCGGGCCAGGATCGTCCGCTTCCTCAACGCCGAGACCGCGCCGCTGCTGCGCGGCGGGTACAGCGACGCGCTGGGGCGCCAGCTCCACCGCGCCACCGGCGGTCTGGTCGCCGTGGCGGGCATCTGCGCGTACGACTCGGACGCCCACGGTCTGGCCCAGCGCTACTTCCACCAGGCGCTGCGGCTGGCCAAGGCCAGCGGTGACCGGGGGCTCGGCGCGTATGTGATCGCGCTGCTCGTCAACCAGTCGCTGTTCATGGGCGAGCACCGCCAGGCCGTGGCCTTCGCGGAGGCGGCGCTGCGGACCGCGGGGCGCCAGATCACCCCGGCGCTCGCCGCGGACCTCTACGCCATGCAGGCCAAGTCGTACGCGCACCTCGGCGACGCGGGCGCGGCGCTCGCCTGCATCCGGCGGGCCGAGTCCGAGGCGGAGCGCATCCGTCCGGGGCACGAACCGGACGAGACGGGCTACGTCCAGCCGGGCCTGGTCAACGTACAGGTGGCGGAGGCACTCCTCAGTCTCGGTGAGCTGGCGGCCGCGCGGGTGCACGCGACGGCGGCCGTGGACACCCCGGCGCACGACCGGGGGCGGGTCCACCGGCTGGCGATGCTCAGCCATATCGAACTGCGGCAGGGCGAGGTCGACCGGGCCGCCAGAACAGCGGCGGAGATGGCGGAGCGGGCCAGGGGGATGGAGTCCCAGCGGCTGCGCGACCGCCTGCGCCAGGTCAGGGAACAGCTCGTGGCCAGCGGCTCTTCCGAGGCCGAGGACACCGCGGAACTGATCGCCGGGGCGCTGCGCGTTCCTCTGTGAGCCCCCTTGTGAGCCCCCCGCGCTTTCCTCGGGCCGGGCGCCGCTGCTGCGATATTGCCATCAACTTGTCGGAAGGTGGCAGAAACGTGCAGTGGACGAAGCTAAATGAGCAGACCGTGTACGAGAATCGCTGGTTCAGCGTCAATCTCGCCGACGTCAAACTCCCCGACGGCCGGCATCTGGACCACTTCCTCATCCGGCTCCGCCCGGTCGCCGTGGCGACCGTGGTCAACTCCGCCAACGAGGTGCTGATGCTCTGGCGCCACCGCTTCATCACCGATAGCTGGGGCTGGGAGCTGGCGGCCGGGGTCGTCGAGGACGGCGAGGACATCGAGACCGCCGCGGCGCGGGAGATGGAGGAGGAGACCGGCTGGCGGCCGGGACCCCTCAGGCATCTCCTCACCGTCGAGCCCTCCAACGGGCTCAGCGACGCCCGGCACCACATGTACTGGGCGGAGGACGCGACGTACATCGGTCATCCGGAGGACGACTTCGAGTCCTCGCGCCGGGAGTGGGTACCGCTCAAGCTGGTGCCGGACATGATCGCCCGGGGCGAGATCCCGGCCGCCAACATGACGGCCGGGCTGCTGATGCTCCACCACTTGAGGCTGGGCCAGTGAGGCCCGGCCCCGCCAGGGCCCGGGGCTGACGGCCCGGAGGGCCGGGGGCGACCGCGCCTAACGGCCCAGGCTCTGCCATACCGCCACCGCGAGCGCCCCGAGTGAGCAGAGCGCCGCCACGGCGGGCAGCGGCCACCTGGAGTGCTCCAGCGCGGCCACACGCGCGGCCAGATCGGCCACATCCTTGTCGGTCTGGTCGTTGCGGTGGGCCAGTAGCGCCATCCTGCCCTCGGTCCTGGCAAGGCCGACGTCGAGGCTGCGACGTAACTCCGCGCGCTCCTGGCCGACCACGGAATGGTCAGATTCGGTGGTCACGATTTCCGCTCCTGTTCGGGGAAGTGGGTCCACGTTCCGGTCGGCCGGCCATGGCCGTTCCGGCTAAGCGGAATCGAGTCAACTCCCCCTGGGCGGTGGGCATCAGGGTGTACGGGAGTCATATGCGCGCACCCCTTGCACACTCCGTGTGAATCAGGAGTACGAGTAGAAGCCCGCACCTGTCTTGCGGCCCAGACGCCCCGCGTCCACCATCCGCTGGAGCAGCGGGGACGCCGCGTACAACGGCTCCTTGTACTCGGCGTACATCGAGTCCGCGACCGAGGCGACGGTGTCCAGTCCGATCAGATCGGTGAGCTTGAGCGGGCCCATCGGATGGGCACACCCCATCTCCATCCCGTTGTCGATGTCCTCACGGCTCGCGATGCCCGACTCGAACATCCGGACCGCGGCGAGCAGATACGGGATGAGCAGCGCGTTCACCACGAAGCCCGAGCGGTCCTGCGCGCGGATCGCGTGCTTGCCGAGGACGTCCTGGACGACGGTCTCGGCGCGCCGGATCGTCTCCTCGGAGGTCGTCAGCGCGGGGATCAGCTCGACGAGCTGCTGCACGGGGGCCGGGTTGAAGAAGTGGATGCCGATCACCTGGTCGGGGCGCGAGGTCGCGACGGCCAGCTTGACCAGCGGGATGGAGGAGGTGTTGGAGGCCAGGATCGCGTCGGGACGCGTCACCACCTGGTCGAGCACCTGGAAGATCTCCGTCTTGACCTGCTCGTTCTCGACGACGGCCTCGATGACGAGATCGCGGTCGGCGAACTCCCCGAGATCCGTGGTGAAGCTCAGCCTGTCGAGCGCCGTGTCACGCTCCGCCTTGGTGATCTTGCCGCGGTCGGCGGCCTTCGCCAGTGAGTTCTGCAGCCGGGTCCGGCCGATCTCCAGCGCCTCGCCGGTGGTCTCGGCGACGATGACCTCCAGGCCGCTCCGTGCGGCGACCTCGGCGATGCCTGCGCCCATCTGGCCGCAGCCCACCACTCCGACGCGGGCGATATCGGTCAGGGTGTCGGTCACATCGTGCCTTTCTCCGGTCCTGTCCGAGCAGGTCCCCCGTATGATTCCGGCGCCTGCCCCAGGGACAGGACGTTACTCCGACGGCGGATGCGGCGGACGGCCCGGGGCGGGCATGCTCGGACGGGTGACCGGACCGCTCCGCTCCGCGGTGGCGCGGTCCACGGCCGGTACGACGGACGACAGGGCGAGGGACGGCGCATGGGGTACGACGAACTGGGACACGGCACGGCGGCGCGGGACGACGGCGCGGCGGAGGGCGGCGGCGTCGGAGGAGGCGGTGGCGCGGGAGGCGGTGGCGCCGGAGACGGTGGCGTGTTCCTCGGGCGGCGCGGGTTCGTGGCCGCCGCGGCCGGACTGGCGGCCACGCTGCTGACCGCGGGGGACACCGCCCTGGCCACCGGGACCGTACCCGGGCAGGGGGCCGCCGGGTACCGCGCCCCGGGCCCGGCGCTGCGCGGCATGTGGCTGGCGACCGTCGCCAACCGCGACTGGCCCTCGAAGCCCGGCCTCTCCGCCGACCGCCAGCGCGCCGAACTGATCCAGCACCTCGACACGGCGGTGGCCCGCAAGCTCAACGCCGTCGTCTTCCAGGTCCGGCCCACGGCCGACGCGCTCTGGCCCTCGCCGTACGAGCCCTGGTCGCAGTACCTGACCGGCACCCAGGGCAAGGACCCCGGCTGGGACCCGCTGGGCACGGCGGTACGGGAGGCCCACGCACGCGGCCTCGAACTGCACGCCTGGTTCAACCCGTACCGCGTCGCGAACCACACCGACCCCGGCCGGCTGAGCGCGGACCACCCGGCCCGGGTCCACCCCGGCTGGGTCCTGCCGTACGGCGGGAAGCTCTACTACAACCCGGGGCTGCCCGAGGTACGGAAGTTCGTCCAGGACGCCATGCTGGACGCCGTCGAGCGGTACGACGTCGACGCCGTCCACTGGGACGACTACTTCTACCCGTACCCGGTCGCCGGACAGGTCTTCGACGACGACGCGGCGTACGAGCGGTACGGGGCGGACTTCCCCGACAAGGCCGCCTGGCGGCGGGAGAACACCGACCGGCTGGTGCGCGAGACGGCCGAGCGGATCAGGAGGACCAAGAAGAACGTGCGCTTCGGGATCAGCCCCTTCGGGGTCTGGCGCAACGCCGCCACCGACCCGCTCGGCTCCGACACCCGGGCGGGTGTGCAGACCTACGACGACCTGCACGCCGACACCCGCGGCTGGGTCCGCAAGGGCTGGATCGACTACATCGCGCCTCAGCTCTACTGGAACATCGGCTACGCCGCCGCCGACTACGCGAAGCTGGTGCGCTGGTGGGACGCGACCGTCCGGGGCACGCGCGTGGACCTCTACATCGGGGAGGCCCTGTACAAGGCGGGCGACCCGGCCCAGCCCGCCGCCTGGCAGGACCCCGCCGAGCTGTCCCGCCACCTCACCCTGGCGAAGGACTTCGCGGGGGTACGGGGCCACTGCTACTTCTCCGCCAAGGAGGTCGCCGCCGACCCGATCGGCGCGATGACCCGGGTGGTGACGGACCACTACGGCAAGCGGTCAGCGCCCGGGAAGTGAGGCCGTGACCGGGGCCGCCGGCGGCCGGGCGGAGCGCTGCGTCACCGCGATGCAGACCAGCACCGCCACGGCCGCCACCGGCGCCGCCGGGGCGAGGTGTTCCCCGAGCAGCAGCACCGACCAGACCAGGGTGAGCACCGGCTGCGCGAGCTGGAGCTGACTGGCCCGCGCGATCCCGATCGCCGCCATGCCCCGGTACCAGACGTACATCCCGAGGAAGGTGGAGACCAGCGCCACCCAGACCACACCGATCACCCCGTGCGCCGTCAGCCGTACCGGCTCGAAGGAGAGCGCCACCGCGCCGCCCGCCAGGGACACCGGCAGCGCGCCGATCAGCGCCCAGCCGATCACCTGCCAGCCCGGCATCTCCCGGGCCAGCCTGCCGCCCTCGGTGTACCCCGCCGCGCACACCAGCAGCGCCCCGAAGAGATACAGATCGCCCGTGGACACCGCGCCGCCGCTCTGCCCCACGGTGAAGGCGATGACCACGGCCGCCCCGGCGACCGCCGCCGCCCAGAAGGTACGGGAGGGCCGGCTGCCGCTGCGGACCACCGAGAAGGCCGCCGTGGTGAGCGGCAGCAGCCCGACCACCACGGCCGCGTGCGAGGTGGTGGAGGTCTCCAGCGCGAGCGTCGTCAGCAGCGGGAACCCCGCCACGACGCCGAGCGCGACCACCACGAGCCCGCCCCGGTGCCGGCGCTCGGGAAGCGGCACGCGCAGTGCCAGCAGACAGCCGCCCGCGAGCAGCGCCGCGAGCACGCTGCGGACGGCGACCAGGGACCAGGGGCCGAAGCTCTCCAGGCCCCACACGGTGGACGGGAAGGTGAGGGAGAAGGCGACGACACCCAGCGCGGCGAGGAGGGTGCCGCGCTCCGCGCGCGGGCCCGGCCGTGGGGCGGAGTGGTCGGTGACCGCTATCGCGGTTTCGCTGGTAGCGCTATTCTCTGCTGTCATGCACGAGCGTAACAGCGTGGTTGAACTGGCGCATTCGTTGAGGCAGGAGCTGAAGCACTACTCTCCCGGTGGAAAGCTGCCATCGAGCAGGGAGCTGATCGAGCGCTACCGGGTCTCGCCCGTGACCGTCTCCCGGGCGCTCGCCCGGCTCGCCGCCGAGGGCCTGGTCGTCACCCGCCCGGGAGCCGGAGCCTTCCGCGCCACCGAACGCCCCGCCCCGGTCAGAACCGGCGACACCTCCTGGCAGGAGGTCACCCTCAGCGCGGACAGCCCGGCCGGCGGCGTACCGCGCACCGTCGACGCCTCGGGCGTCCTGGTCACCCTCGCCGTACCGCCGCCCGGTGTCATCGAGCTGACCGGCGGCTATCTGCACCCCGCCCTCCAGCCGGAGGCCGCGCTCGCCGCCGCCCTCGCCCGCGCCGGGCGCCGCCCCGGCGTCTGGGGCCGGCCTCCCGTCGACGGACTGCCCGAGCTACGCGAATGGTTCGCCCGCGCCATCGCCCCGACCTGCGGCACCGCGGAGATCCTGGTCACGGCGGGCGGCCAGAGCGCGCTCACCACCGCGCTGCGCGCGCTCGCCCCGCCCGGCGCCCCGGTCCTCGTGGAGTCGCCCACCTACCCCGGCATGCTGGCGATCGCCCGCGCCGCCGGACTGCGCCCCGTCCCCGTCCCCGTCGACCCGGACGGGGTACGGCCCGAACTGCTCGCCGCCGCCTTCCGGGCCAGCGGCGCCAAGGTCTTCGTCTGCCAGCCGCTCTTCCAGAACCCGACCGGCGCCGTGCTCGCGCCGGAGCGCCGCCCCGAGGTGCTGCGGATCGCCCGGGAGGCCGGGGCCTTCGTGATCGAGGACGACTTCGCGCGCCGTATGGCCCACGCGGACGCGGGCCCGCTGCCCGCGCCGCTCGCCGCCGTCGACCCCGACGGCATCGTCGTCCATGTCTGCTCCCTCACCAAGGTGACCTCACCGAGCCTGCGCGTCGGCGCCCTCGCGGCCCGGGGCCCCGTCCTGGAACGGCTGCGCGCCATCCATGTCGTGGACACCTTCTTCGTACCGCGCCCGCTCCAGGAAGCCACCCTGGAGCTGGTGGGCTCCGCCGCCTGGCCCCGGCTGCTGCGCACCGTGGCCACCGAGCTGAAGACCCGCAGGGACACCCTGAGCGCCGCGCTCCGCACCGATCTGCCGGGACCGGTCCTGACGCACATCCCGGCGGGCGGCTACCACCTCTGGCTCCGCCTCCCGGACGGCACCGACGAGGCAGCCGTCGCCGCGGCGGCCCTGCGCGCCGGTGTCGCGGTCGCGCCGGGCCGCCCGTACTTCAGCGCCGAACCGCCCGCCCCGCACCTGCGGCTGAGCTTCGCGGCGCCGGCCGGGGCCGCCGAGATCACCGAGGGGGTGCGCCGGCTCCGTACGGCCTGCGACGAGACGCTCGGCCGCGGCTGACCCCGCCCAGGGGCGCGCGACCCCGTGGACGACCGGCGCGCGACCCCCTGGGCGACCGGCGCGTGACCGGCGTGTGACAGGGCGGGAACGGGGGAGCACTCACGCGCGTTCGCCGGCTGAAACCCCTTGACCGGTACCGCTTTCCGCTCCACGATCACGGCCATGAGTGTTCGGGTCACCTTGGTCGCCGCGGCGCGCAGCACGGACCAGTACGACGAGCGCTTCGAGGACGACCGCCCCCTCGACCGGACCGGCTGGCACGAGATGCAGCGCGTCGCCCACACCCTCATCCCGCTCGCCGCCGCCGACCTCCGCTACTGCTCGCCCACCCCGCGCAGCCGCGCCACCGGTGACGCCCTCGGCTTCGCGCCGCTCGCCCAGCCCGCCCTGCGCGACTGCGACATGGGGCGCTGGCGCGGCTACACCCTCTCCGAGGTGATGGCCCGCGAACCCGCCGGTGTCGACGCCTGGCTCGCGGACCCGCGCGGCGCCCCGCACGGCGGCGAGCCGCTCCTCACCTTCATCTCCCGGATAGGCGGCTGGCTGGACACCCGCCCGGCCGAGGACGTCGCGGCGATCGTCGCGGTCGCCGAACCGGCCGTCGTCCGGGCGGCGCTGGTCTACGCGCTGAAGGCCCCGCCCCGTACGTACTGGTACGTGGATGTACGCCCCCTCGCCACGGTCACCCTGACCGGCACGCCCGGCCGCTGGAACCTGCGGCTCGACACCGGCGCCTGAGCGTCCCTGCGCCCGGTCGTCCGCCCGTCCGCGCCCGGCCGTTCACTCCGTCCCCAGCGTCTCCAGGATCTGCTCCCCGTACTTCGCCAGCTTGTTCTCGCCGACCCCGGTCACCGTCCCCAGCTCCGCCAGCGTCGACGGCGCCAGGAGCGCGATCTCGCGCAGCGTCGCGTCGTGGAAGATGACGTACGCGGGCACGCCCTGCTCCTTCGCCGAGGCCGCCCGCCAGGCGCGCAGCGACTCGAAGACCGGCACGGTCTCCTCCGGCAGATCCACCGGCGCCGAACGCTGCTTGGACGACTTCTCCGCGCGCGCGGGCCGCGCCGCCTTCTCGGGCTCGCGCCGCAGCATGACCGGCCGCCGGCCGCCCAGCACCTCGGCGCTCTCCTCCGTCAGCACCAGCGTCCCGTAGTCGCCCTCCACGGCGATCAGCCCCTGCGCCAGCAACTGCCGCGCCACCCCGCGCCATTCGGCCTCGCGCAGCTCCGAACCGATACCGAAGACGCTCAGCGCGTCATGGTCGAACTGGATGACCTTGGCGGTCTTCTTCCCCAGCAGGATGTCGGTGATCTGCCCGGCGCCGAACTTCTGGTTGCGCTCGCGCTTCAGCCGGACGACCGTCGACAGCAGTTTCTGCGCGGGGACCGTGCCGTCCCAGGACTCGGCGGGCGTCAGACACGTGTCGCAGTTGCCGCACGCGGTGGACTTCTGACCGAAGTACGCGAGCAGCCGCACCCGGCGGCACTCGACCGTCTCGCACAGCGCCAGCATCGCGTCCACGTGCGCGCCGAGCCGGCGCCGGTGCGCCTCGTCGCCCTCCGAGGTGTCGATCATCTTCCGCTGCTGGACCACGTCCTGGAGCCCGTACGCCAGCCACGCCGTGGACGGCAGGCCGTCCCGCCCGGCGCGCCCGGTCTCCTGGTAGTACCCCTCCACGGACTTCGGCAGGTCGAGATGGGCGACGAAGCGGACGTCCGGCTTGTCGATGCCCATGCCGAAGGCGATCGTCGCGACCATCACCAGCCCCTCCTCCCGCAGGAAGCGCGACTGGTTCTCCGCCCGCGTCCGGGTGTCGAGCCCCGCGTGGTACGGCAGGGCCGCGATCCCGTTCTTCACCAGGAACTCGGCGGTCTTCTCCACCGACGCCCGCGAGAGGCAGTAGACGATCCCCGCGTCCCCCTCGTGCTCGGCGCGCAGAAGCTGGAGGAGCTGGCGCTTGGGGTCGTTCTTCGGCGCGATCCGGTACTGGATGTTGGGCCGGTCGAAACTCGCGACGAAGTGCCGGGCGTCCTGGAGCTTCAGCCGGGAGGCGATCTCCGTGTGCGTGGCCTCCGTCGCCGTCGCGGTCAGCGCGATCCGGGGCACGTCGGGCCAGCGCTCGTGGAGGGAGGAGAGGGCGAGGTAGTCGGGGCGGAAGTCGTGGCCCCACTGGGCGACGCAGTGCGCCTCGTCGATGGCGAAGAGGGAGATCGTGCCGCGCTCCAGCAGCCGTACGGTCGCCTCGACCCGCAGCCGCTCCGGCGCGAGATAGAGCAGATCCAGCTCACCGGCGAGGAACTCGGCCTCCACGAGGCGCCGCTCCTCGAAGTCCTGCGTGGAATTGAGGAACCCGGCCCGCACACCGAGCGCCCGCAACGCGTCGACCTGGTCCTGCATGAGCGCGATCAGCGGCGACACCACGACCCCGACGCCCTTCCTGACCAGGGCCGGGATCTGGTAGCAGAGCGACTTCCCGCCGCCGGTCGGCATGAGGACCAGCGCGTCGCCGCCGGACACCACATGCTCGATGATCTCCTGCTGGCTGCCGCGGAAGGAGTCGTAACCGAAGACGCGGCGCAGCACCTCCAGCGCCTCACCCCCCTGCGGGCCGCCGGTCGCGCCGCTCCCCGGATCCGTCGCGGGGTCCGCCCCCGCGGGGGTCTCGGTGCCTGTCTCGGGAACGGTGGCGGAATCGGGAGCGCTCATCCGCCGATTCTACGAGCCCCCACCGACAGACCCGGGCCGGAACCGGCGGATCCACCCGATCCGGGCGCCCGGACCGGCCGCGCGGGATGTAGGACACGTTCTGTCCTGTACGCGATCTAGCGTCGGAGCCACAGGCGGACAGCACGGCAGAAGGAGCCCATGATGAGCCAGCTCACGACCAACCAGCCCCTCGGCACGCCCACGTGGATCGACCTCGACGTCACGGACATGGAGAAGGCCCAGGAGTTCTACGGAGCCGTCTTCGGCTGGCGGTTCAGCGCGCCGGGCCCCGGCGGATACGTCTTCGCGCTGCTGCGCGGCAGCCGCGTCGCCGGACTGCGCCCGGTCCCCGCGCCGGCCTCGCCGGAGCCGGCCCACTGGCGCGTCCACTTCGCCACCGACGACTGCGACGCCACCGCGCGCCGGATCACGGAGGCGGGCGGCACGATCACCGAGGGCCCGCTGGACAAGGGGGACCAGGGCAGGGCGGCCTTCGCGGTCGACCCGGGCGGCGCCCCGTTCGGCCTCTGGCAGGGCGGTGTGCTGCTCGGCTGCGAACTCGTCAACGAGCCGGGGAGCCTGCTCCGTAACGACCTGACGACCCCGGACCCCGCGCCCGTACGGGACTTCTACACGAAGGTCTTCGACTTCACGCTGGACGGCAACGAGGACATGGCCGACGCCGACTTCACCTTCCTGCGCCGCCCCGACGGCCACGAGATCGGCGGCATCCTGGGCGTTCCCGGCGCCACCGGCGCCGCCTGGGGCACCCTCTTCGAGGTCGCGGACACCGACGCCGCGGTACGGGGCGCACGGGCGGCGGGCGGTACCGCCAAGGATCCCGAGGACATGATCTACGGGCGGACCGCGGAGATCACCGACCCGTTCGGGGCGCTGTTCGTGGCAGGGGCGAGGCCCTCGGCCGCTCCGGTGAGCTGACCGCGGGCCCCGGATCGGGGATGTGGCGCGGACGGGGGGACGGCCGGTCCGGTCAGGCGTGCTGGGGGACCTCGTCCTTCAGCGCCGTCCGGATCTGCTGCCGCAGCTCGGGGCTGTCCTCGTGACCGTGCACGGAGACGGCGTGCTCGCTGGCGGCGCGGACCACCTCGTCCTCCTCGCCGGTGATGGCGAGCGAGCACTGCGTCTCGCTCGGGAAATCCCGGCAGTCGGCGACCTTGCGCATGACGCACCTCCTCCCCTCCAGTATCCGCCCGGCCCCGGGGACGGCGCTTCCCGAGGCCGGCGGGTACGCCGGTGTCCGCACGCGTCACGGGAAGTGAACGGACGGCAAACGAAGCGGCAACGCGCACAACCGATATCCCGCGAAACCAGTCTTCACGCGTATGAAGATCTCTTTCCTCATCCACAACGCCTACGGGATCGGAGGGACCATCACGACCACGTACAACCTGGCCCGTTCGCTCGCCGACCGGCACGAGGTGGAGATCATCTCCGTGTTCCGGCACCGTGAGGACCCGAACCTCACACCGGACCCGCGGGTCACCCTGCGCCCCCTCGTCGACCTCCGCACCGAGCGCGAGGACCCCGCGTACACGCGCCCCGCCACGACCTACCCGTCCTCCGAGTACCGCTACGGGCAGTACAGCGAGCTGACCGACGAGCGAATAGGCGCCTGCCTGGCGGAGCTGGACTCCGACGCCGTGATCGGTACCCGCCCCGGGCTCAACGTCCACATCGCGCTCCAGGCCCCCGAACGCACCCTGCGGATCGGGCAGGAACACCTGACGCTGGACAACCACTCGCCCCGGCTGCGGAACGCCCTGCGCCGCGCCTACCCCCGGCTCGACGCGCTGACCACCGTCACCGAGGCCGACGCCGACTCCTACCGGCGCAAGATGCGGCTGCCGGGGGTCAGGGTGGAGGCGCTGCCCAACAGCGTCCCCGACCCGGACCTGCCACCGGCCGACGGGGACGCCCGCGTCGTGGTCGCCGCGGGCCGGCTCGTCCCCGTCAAGCGGTACGACCTGATCATCGAAGCCTTCGCCCAGGTCGCGGCCCGCCACCCCGACTGGCGGCTGCGCGTCTACGGCGGCGGCGAGGAACAGGCCCGGCTGCGCGCGCTCATCGACCGGCTCGCACTGCACGACAACGTTTTCCTGATGGGCTCGGCCACCCCCATGGAGGCCGAGTGGGTCAAGGGCTCCATCGGCGTGATGGCCTCCAACTTCGAACCGTTCGGCATGACCATCGTCGAGGCGATGCGCTGCGGCCTGCCCGTCGTCGCCACCGACTGCCCCTACGGCCCCGCCGAGATCATCCGGGACGGCGTCGACGGGACGCTGGTGCCGGTCGGCGACCGGGACGCCCTGGCCGCCGCGCTCCTCGCACTCGTCGGCGACGACGAGCGACGCCGCCGGATGGGCCGCGCCGCGCTGGAGAACTCCCGTCGCTACGCCCCCGGCCCCGTCGTGGCGCAGGCCGAGCGGCTGCTCGACGGCCTCGCCGCCGCGCGCCGGGGCGAGGGACCGGCGGACCCGCCCGGGGGCGGTCCGGTCCGCGCGCTGATCAGCGGCGGTCACGCGGCCAGGGACAGCGCCCGCGTCATGGCGGGCGCGGCCCTCAGGACCGTACGGAAGGCAGGCCGATGAGCATGACGGACCACGTCCCGCCCGCCGGGCCCCGGCCCGCCCCGCCGGTCGAGCGGCCCCGCGCGGACTGCACGGTCGACGCCTCGGGCCGGATCATCTGGAACGTCCGTCTGACGGTGCCCGACGGCGCGCGCCCCCGGCTGCTGCTGCGGCTGCGCCCGAGGAAGGGGCAGCCCGAGACGGTACGGCACCTCCTCGACCTGGAACCGGCGGGCCCCGACCGGCTGCGCGCCGTCCTGGACCCGGAGCCGGTGCTCGCCGAGGGCCGCTGGGACTGCTACGTCGTCCCCGCCTCCGACGACGGTCCGGAGGCGCGGCAGCGGCTGCTCCCGGGGCTGCGGGACCTGCGCGCGCTGGTGGCCGGGAGCCCCGCGCAACCGGCCGGCGCACCGCTGGCCGTCCGTATCCCGTACGCCACGGCGGACCGCTTCCTCGCCGTCAGGACCTGGCTGCGGACCGGCCACGCCGAGGCGGGCGAGGTCCGTGTCGCGGGCCACACCCTGACCGTACGGGCGCGGCTCCACGGCGTCGGTCCCGCGGCCGGGGCCACGGTCCTGCTGCGCCGCCGGGGCGGAGACGGCGTGTCCCTGCGGCTCGCGCCCCGCGCGGAGGGCGGCCGGGACGGCGGGGAGTTCTCCTTCACCGTCGACTACCGGGAGCTGCTGAACGCGTGCGGCTCGGGCCAGGAGGTGTGGGACCTCTACGTGGAGCGCGCCGGAGGCGGTCCGCCGGTACGGATGGGCCGGCTGCTGGACGATGTCGCGGACCGCAAGAAGATCTTCGTCTACACGGCCGTCACGCTCGGCGGCGCGACCGTACGGCCGTACTACACGCTCGACAACGACCTCTCCGTGGAGGTGACGGGCGGGTAGTACCCCCCGGACCCTTCAGAACGGCCGCTGTTCCGCCCGGTCCGGCCGGCGGGACCGCCCGCGTACACGACCGCCCCGGCCGGGCGGGTGAGCCGGGCCGGGGCGGGGCGGTGCCGTGGAGCGAGGGGAAGGCGTCAGCCGAGGGTGGCGATCGCCTGGTTGAAGGTCTTCGACGGGCGCATGACCGCCGTGGCCTTCTCCGCGTCGGGCCGGTAGTACCCGCCGATCTCGGCGGCCGATCCCTGTACGGCGATCAGCTCGTCGACGATCGTGCCCTCCTGCTCGGTCAGCGTCTTGGCGAGCGCGCCGAACGCCTCGGCGAGCTGCGCGTCCTCCGTCTGCTTCGCCAGCTCCTGGGCCCAGTACAGCGCCAGGTAGAAGTGGCTGCCGCGGTTGTCGATACCGCCGACCTTGCGGCTGGGCGACTTGTCCTCGTTGAGGAAGGAGCCGGTCGCGCGGTCGAGGGTGTCGGCGAGGACCTGGGCGCGCGGGTTGTCCGTGGTCTGCGCCAGGTGCTCGAAGCTGACGGCGAGGGCCAGGAACTCGCCCAGGCTGTCCCAGCGCAGGTAGTTCTCGCGCACGAGCTGCTGCACGTGCTTGGGCGCGGAGCCGCCGGCGCCGGTCTCGAAGAGCCCGCCGCCGTTCATCAGCGGGACGACCGAGAGCATCTTGGCGCTGGTGCCCAGCTCCAGGATGGGGAACAGGTCGGTCAGGTAGTCGCGCAGCACGTTGCCGGTGACGGAGATGGTGTCCTCGCCGCGGCGGATGCGCTCCAGCGAGAACGCGATCGCCTCGACCGGCGCCATGATCCTGATGTCGAGCCCGTCGGTGTCGTGCTCCGGCAGGTACGCCTTGACCTTCTCGATGAGGTTCGCGTCGTGCGCGCGCCCCTCGTCCAGCCAGAACACGGCCGGGTTCCCGGTCGCGCGGGCGCGGGTGACGGCGAGCTTGACCCAGTCCTGGATCGGCAGGTCCTTGGTCTGGCACATGCGGAAGATGTCACCGGCGTTCACCGGCTGCTCCAGCACGGCCTCGCCGGCCTCGTTCACGACGCGGACGGTGCCCGCGGCGGCGATCTCGAAGGTCTTGTCGTGGCTGCCGTACTCCTCGGCCTTCTGCGCCATCAGACCGACGTTGGGCACGGAACCCATCGTGGACGGGTCGAAGGCGCCGTTGGCGCGGCAGTCGTCGATGACGACCTGGTAGATCCCGGCGTAGCTGCTGTCCGGCAGGACGGCGATCGTGTCGGCCTCGGCGCCGGCCGGGTCCCACATGTGGCCGGAGGTGCGGATCATGGCCGGCATGGAGGCGTCGACGATGACATCGCTCGGCACGTGCAGGTTGGTGATGCCGCGGTCGGAGTCGACCATCGCGAGCGCGGGGCCCTCGGCCAGCTCGGCGGTGAAGGACGCCGCGATCTCCGCGCCCCCGGGCAGCGACTCCAGGCCCTTGAGGATGCCGCCGAGACCGTCGTTCGGGGTGAGGCCCGCCGCGGCGAGCGTGGCGCCGTGCGCGGCGAACGTCTTCGGGAAGAAGGCCCGTACGACATGGCCGAAGATGATCGGGTCGGAGACCTTCATCATCGTGGCCTTCAGGTGCACGGAGAAGAGCACGCCCTCGGCCTTGGCGCGGGCGATCTGCGCCGTGACGAACGCGCGCAGCGCCGCGACCCGCAGCACGGACGCGTCCACGACCTCACCGGCGAGGACCGGTACGGACTCGCGCAGCACGGTGGTGGAGCCGTCCTCGCCCACCAGCTCGATACGGAGCGAACCGGCCTCGGTGACGACCGCGGACTTCTCCGTGGAGCGGAAGTCGTCGGCGCCCATGGTCGCCACGTTCGTCTTCGAGTCGGCCGACCAGGCGCCCATGCGGTGCGGGTGCGCCTTGGCGTAGTTCTTGACGGAGGCGGGGGCGCGGCGGTCGGAGTTGCCCTCGCGCAGCACCGGGTTGACGGCGCTGCCCTTCACCTTGTCGTAGCGCGCACGGACGTCCTTGTCCTGGTCGGACTTGGGGTCGTCCGGGTAGTCCGGCAGCGCGTACCCCTGCCCCTGAAGCTCCGCGATCGCGGCCTTGAGCTGCGGGATCGACGCCGAGATGTTCGGCAGCTTGATGATGTTGGCCTCAGGAGTCCTGGCCAGCTCGCCCAGCTCGGCGAGCGCGTCATCGATCCGCTGGTCGTCCTGGAGCCACTCGGGGAAGCCCGCGATGATCCGTCCGGCCAGCGAGATGTCACGGGTTTCCACCGAGACACCGGCCGTCGAGGCGTACGCCTCGATCACGGGCAGGAACGAATACGTCGCCAGGGCCGGGGCCTCGTCGGTGTGCGTATAGATGATGGTCGAGTCAGTCACCGGTGCTCCGCTCCACGTCTGCAACATACGTCTGCAACATTGCTCGACATCAAGATATCTCCTGACCCCCCTCCGGGGCACAGGGCCCCGGCTTCCGCGTCCCTTGGCCCCGGCTTCCGCCTCCGAGGCCCAGGTCAGTGCCTCGGACCACCCGGAACAGGCCGGCCCCTCTGCCAGAATCGCCATATGGCTGAGCACGGCACGGACCACGGCTATCTGCTGGACAACCGCCGGTCGGAGGCGGGGATCCGGTTCGGAGCCCTGAGCGAGCTGTTCGACCCGGTGACCTTCCGCCATGTCGACCGGCTCGGGATCACGGCCGGCATGCGCTGCTGGGAGGTGGGCGCCGGCGGCCCCTCCGTACCCCTCGGGCTGGCCGAACGCGTCGGCCCCGGGGGAGCGGTGGTCGCCACCGACCTCGACGTCTCCTGGACCCGGGAGGTCGCCGGCGGCGTCATCGAGGTGATCCGTCACGACGTGGCGGCGGAACCGCCCCCGCCCGGCGCCTTCGACCTCGTCCACGCGCGGCTGGTCCTCGTGCACGTCACCGACCGCGCCGAGGCCCTGCGCCGGATGGTCCGGGCGCTGCGCCCCGGCGGCGCGCTGCTCCTGGAGGACGCCGACCCGGGGCTCCAGCCGCTGCTGTGCCCGGACGAGGCGGGCCCCGAACAGCGGCTCGCCAACCGGCTGCGCTCCGGGTTCCGCGCCCTGATGGCGGCGCGCGGCGCGGACCTCGCGTACGGGCGGACCCTGCCCAGGCTGCTGCGGGAGGCCGGTCTGGACGGCGTACGGGCCGACGCGTACTTCCCGGTCACCTCGCCGGCGTGCGCCGTCCTGGAGGCCGCGACCGTACGGCAGATCCGCGGCCTTCTGGTCGCGGAAGGACTCGCCACGGACGAGGAGATCGACCGGCACCTCGCGAACGTCACCGCCGGACGCCTCGACCTGGCCACCGCCCCGATGGTCTCCGCGTGGGGCCGCCGCCCGTGAACCTCCCGCGTCCGCCCGACCGCCGTCGCGCGGCCGGCGCGGTCGTACGGGGCATCGCTGCGAAAGGACAGAGGGAAATGAGTGTGGTGGAGAGCTGGTCCCGCGTGATGAGTCTTCTCCGGCGGCACGCGCCGGCCGATCACGCGGATCTGCCCGGGCCCGCTACGGAACAGATGCTCGCGGCCGCCGAGGAACGGATGGGTATCCCCCTCCCCCAGGATCTGCGGGCGTGGTTGCTGCGGAACAGTCTGGATCTTCCTGAGGAAGATGTGGACGACGACGTGGCATGTTGCGGCTTCGCCGGATTCCCGGACGAGGGAAGCTTCTTTCTGGGAGTCCGGGCGATGGAGGCGCTCTATACGAACCGCTCCAGGCCCGGTGGATTCGACCCTCGGACCAGCCGGACAATCCGTTCTGGCGCAATGAATGGATCCCTTTCCTGTCGGACCAGGACGGCTGGATGGGAAAGTTCGTCGACGTGCGGGACGGGCGTATCGGCAGGTGGTTCGTGGGTGAGATCACGGTCACAGGTGAGTACGAATCACTGGCCCACTATTTCGACTCCGTGGCGGAGACGCTGACGAAGATCGCCGATCGGAACCATCCGGTCTGCGAGGTCGCCGGAGGGCGACTCGTCTGGTCGTGAAGGAAAGGATCCCGCGTCGGCCCCGACCGGATGCGCGCCCGTCACGGCCGGAGGGTCCGAGATGTGCCGGGCGCACCCGCCGCCATGCTCGAAGTCGAGGCGGACCGTGTCCGGGCGGACCGTCCGGTCGCCGGAGACATCTCATTGCATAAAACTGCATCGCTACGTATAGTCATGCCATCACTGAGGAGGGCATTTCGATGGCTGTACGTGCAGCGGTGGCAGGAGCGAGCGGATACGCGGGCGGAGAACTGCTCCGTCTGCTCCTCAACCATCCCGGGATCGAGATCGGAGCCCTCACCGGGAACTCCAACGCGGGACAGCGGCTCGGCGGGCTCCAGCCGCATCTGCTTCCGCTGGCCGAGCGGGTCCTCGCCCCCACCACCACCGAGGTTCTCGCAGGTCACGACGTGGTGTTCCTCGCCCTGCCGCACGGACAGTCCGCCGCCGTCGCCGAGCGGCTCGGGGACGACGTCCTCGTCATCGACATGGGCGCCGACTTCCGGCTCCAGGACGCCGCCGACTGGGAGCGGTTCTACGGGTCCGCGCACGCCGGGACCTGGCCGTACGGCCTCCCGGAGCTGCCGGGCGCCCGCGCCGCACTGGAGGGGGCCAAGCGCGTCGCGGTGCCCGGCTGCTACCCCACCGCCGTCTCGCTCGCGCTCTTCCCCGCGTACGCCGCCGGACTCGTCGAGCCGGAAGCCGTGATCACCGCCGCCTCCGGCACCTCGGGCGCCGGCAAGGCCGCCAAGCCGCATCTGCTCGGCTCCGAGGTCATGGGCTCCATGACCCCGTACGGCGTCGGCGGCGGCCACCGGCACACCCCCGAGATGATCCAGAACCTCAGCGCCGCCGCGGGCGAGCGGGTCACCGTCTCCTTCACCCCCACCCTCGCCCCGATGCCGCGCGGCATCCTCGCCACCTGCTCCGCGAAGGCGACCTCCGGCACCACCGCCCAGGACGTGCGCGCCGCGTACGAGAAGGCGTACGCCGACGAGCCCTTCGTACACCTCCTGCCCGAGGGCCGGTGGCCCGCCACCGCCTCCGTGTACGGCTCCAACGCCACCCAGATCCAGGTCGCCCTCGACGAGGCCGCCGGGCGCGTCATCGCCGTCAGCGCCATCGACAACCTCACCAAGGGCACCGCGGGCGGCGCGGTGCAGAGCATGAACATCGCCCTCGGACTCCCCGAGTCCACCGGACTGACCACGATCGGAGTGGCACCGTGAGCGTCACGGCAGCTAAGGGATTCACGGCGGCGGGCATCGCCGCCGGGATCAAGGAGAACGGCGGACCCGACCTGGCCCTCGTGGTCAACGAGGGCCCGCGCCGCGCCGCCGCGGGCGTCTTCACCTCCAACCGCGTCAAGGCCGCCCCGGTCCTCTGGTCCGAGCAGGTCCTCAAGGGCGGCACCGTCTCCGCCGTCGTCCTCAACTCCGGCGGGGCCAACGCCTGTACGGGCCCGAAGGGCTTCCAGGACACCCACGCCACCGCCGAGCACGCCGCCGAGGTCCTGACCGGTCACAGCGCCGGCGAGATCGCCGTCGCCTCCACCGGTCTCATCGGCGTCACTCTGCCCATGGACAAGCTGCTGCCCGGCATCGGCACGGCCGCCGCCGCCCTCTCCGCGCACGGCGGCGAGAAGGCCGCCATCGCCATCAAGACCACCGACACCGTCCACAAGACGGCGGTCGCCGGCGGCGAGGGCTGGACCGTCGGCGGCATGGCCAAGGGCGCGGGCATGCTCGCCCCCGGCCTCGCCACCATGCTCGTCGTCCTCACCACCGACGCCGACGTCGAGACGGACGCGCTGGACACCGCGCTGCGCGCCGCCACCCGTACCACCTTCGACCGCGTCGACTCCGACGGCTGCATGTCCACCAACGACACCGTGCTGCTGCTCGCCTCCGGCGCTTCCGGGACCACCCCCGCGTACGACGTGTTCGCGGAGGCCGTCCGCACGGTCTGCGCCGACCTGGCACGGCAGCTCATCGGGGACGCCGAGGGCGCCTCCAAGGACATCCGTATCGAGGTGGTCAACGCCGCGACCGAGGACGACGCCGTCGAGGTGGGCCGCTCCATCGCCCGCAACAACCTCCTCAAGTGCGCCATCCACGGCGAGGACCCCAACTGGGGCCGGGTGCTCTCCGCGATCGGCACGACCGGCGCCGCCTTCGAGCCCGACCGGCTCAACGTCGCCATCAACGACGTCTGGGTCTGCAAGAACGGCTCCGTCGGCGAGGACCGCGACCTGGTCGACATGCGCTACCGCGAGGTCCGTATCACCGCCGACCTGTCCGCCGGTACGGAGACGGCCGTCATCTGGGCCAACGACCTCACCGCCGAGTACGTCCACGAGAACAGCGCGTACAGCTCATGAGCGCCCGCAAGCACACCGCGCTCCCCAAGGCGCGGATCCTCATCGAGGCGCTGCCCTGGCTCACCCGGCACCACGGGAAGACCGTCGTCATCAAGTTCGGCGGCAACGCCATGGTCGACGAGGACCTGAAGGCCGCCTTCGCCCAGGACGTCGTCTTCCTGCGGCAGTCCGGGCTCAAGCCGGTCGTCGTGCACGGCGGCGGCCCCCAGATCAGCGCCGAGCTGGACCGGCACGGCCTGGTCAGCGAGTTCAAGGCCGGTCTGCGCGTCACCACGCCCGAGGCGATGGACGTCGTACGGATGGTCCTCGCCGGGCAGGTGCAGCGCGAGCTGGTCGGCCTGCTCAACCAGCACGGCCCGCTCGCCGTCGGCATGACCGGCGAGGACGCCCACACCATCTCCGCCGTCAAGCACCGCCCGCTCATCGACGGCGAGCTGGTCGACATCGGCCGGGTCGGTGAGATCACCGCGATCGACACCGGCGCCATCGAGGCGCTGCTCGGCGACGGCCGGATCCCGGTCATCTCCTCCGTGGCGCGCGGCGCCGACGACGGCCAGGTCTACAACGTCAACGCCGACACCGCCGCCGCCGCGCTCGCCGCCGCGCTCGGCGCCGAGACACTGATGGTCCTCACCGACGTGGAGGGCCTGTACGAGGACTGGCCGAACAGCGACGACGTGATCAGCAGGCTCACCGCCACCCAGCTGGAGACACTGCTGCCCGAGCTGTCCAGCGGCATGGTGCCCAAGATGCAGGGGTGCCTGTTCGCCGTGCGCAACGGCGTCACCACGGCACGCGTGCTCGACGGCAGGGTCCCGCACTCGATCCTGCTGGAGATCTTCACCGACGAGGGCATCGGCACCATGGTCGTGCCCGACGCCCCGGGGACCACGCCGGTGACCGTACCGGCACCCGCCGAGGGAAAGGGAGCGAAGTGACCGGCAACCAGGAGCTGACCCGGCGCTGGCAGGGCGTCATGGCCGACAACTACGGAACTCCGGGGCTCGCCCTCGTCCACGGCGAGGGCGCCCGCGTCCGGGACGCCGACGGCACCGAGTACACCGACTTCGTCGGCGGCATCGCGGTGAACGCGCTCGGCCACGGACACCCCGCGGTCGTCGAGGCCGTCTCCCGCCAGATCGCCGCCCTCGGCCATGTCTCCAACCTCTACGTCGCCGAGCCGCCCGTCGCCCTCGCCGAGCGGCTGATCCAGCTCTTCGGCCGGCCGGGCCGGGTGTTCTTCTGCAACTCCGGCGCCGAGGCCAACGAGGCCGCCTTCAAGATCGGCCGGCTGACGGGCCGTACCCACATGGTCGCCACCGACGGCGGCTTCCACGGCCGGACCATGGGCGCCCTGGCGCTCACCGGCCAGCCCGCGAAGCAGACCCCCTTCCTGCCGCTGCCCGGCGAGGTCACGCACGTACCGTACGGAGACGCCGACGCGCTGCGCGCCGCGGTCACCGAGGAGACGGCGCTCGTGATCATCGAGCCGATCCAGGGCGAGAACGGCGTGGTCGTCCCGCCCAAGGGCTATCTGGAGGCCGCCCGGGAGATCACCCGCGCCACCGGCACCCTGCTGGTCCTCGACGAGGTGCAGACGGGCGTCGGCCGCACCGGCGCCTGGTTCGAGCACCAGGCGCACCAGGGCGTCGAACCCGATGTGGTCACCCTCGCCAAGGGGCTCGGCGGCGGTCTGCCGCTCGGCGCGGCCGTCGCCTTCGGTGACGCGGCCGACCTGCTGGGGCCCGGCCAGCACGGTACGACGTTCGGCGGCAACCCGGTCGCCTGCGCCGCCGGGCTCGCCGTCCTGGACACGCTCGCGGCCGAGGGCCGCCTCGACGAGGTGAAGCGGCTCGGCGAGAAACTGCGCGACGGGGTCGAGGGTCTGGGCCACCCGCTCGTCTCCCACGTCCGCGGCTCGGGACTGCTGCTGGGTATCGTGCTCACCGGGCCGCTCGCGCCGACGGTGCAACAGGCGGCCCAGGGTGCCGGTTTCCTGGTGAACGCCCCCGCCCCCGACGTCGTACGGCTGATGCCTCCCCTGATCATCGGCGACAGCGAGGTGGACGCGTTCCTGGGAGCCCTGCCGGGCATCCTCGACGACGCGCACGGGGACGGACGATCCTGAGAAATGAGAAGACGACGATGACCGACGCCCAGGAAGCAGAGCACGGCGGGCCGTCCGTGCCGCAGACCAGAACAGCCCGCCACCGCCGGATCGTCGACATCCTCAACCGGCAGCCGGTGCGCTCCCAGAGCCAACTGGCGAAAGTGCTCGCGGACGACGGGCTGAGCGTCACGCAGGCGACGCTCTCCCGCGACCTGGACGAACTGGGCGCGGTCAAGATCCGCAACACCAACGGCGAGCTGATCTACGCCGTTCCCAGCGAGGGCGGCTTCCGCACCCCGCACGCCCCGCTGGGGGAGTCGGCGAAGGAGGAGCGGATGCGCCGCCTCGCCGGTGAACTCCTCATCTCCGCCGAGGCGTCCGCCAACCTCGTGGTCCTGCGCACCCCGCCGGGCGCGGCCCAGTTCCTCGCCTCCGCCATCGACCAGGCCGAACTGAGCGACATCCTGGGCACGATCGCGGGCGACGACACCCTGATGCTGATCAGCCGCGACCCGGCGGGCGGCCAGGCGCTCGCGGACCATCTGCTGAAACTGGCCCAGAACGACCGCTGAGCGCCGCCGGTCCCGAGCTGGACCAGAACGACCGCTGAGCGCCGCCGGTCCCGCTCTCCCGCCGCCGTGGGGGGGGGGCGCGGGGGGGCGCCGGCCCCGCCCCGCCGCGGGGGGCCGCCGCGGCCCCCCCCCCCCCCCCCC
>NZ_JBHZDA010000030.1:15290-37360 GCF_042755665.1 Streptomyces sp. NPDC059142 | reverse complement strand
CCACCGGGCCGCCCGCACGGCGTGGCGCCGCCGCTCAGACCCCCACCGCGGCGACATGCCGGTGGAAGCCGCTCGTCGCCCAGGTGTCGCCGTACGGGGTGACGGCGAAGCCCTCGGTGCCCGGCAGGGATTCGAGCCACTTCCTCGCCCGGTCGCCCATCGCGTACGCGGCCGTCGCCCGGACGTCGGCCGCCGTGACACCCTCCTCGCAGACCACGGTGACCGACGCCAGACCGCCGACCGGGGCCTCGCCCGTGTGCGGGTCCAGGACATGGCAGCCGCGTTCCGCCGGGCCCGAGGTGGCCACGCCCAGACTCCGGTCGGCCTCGACCACCGTGGCCAGTTCGCCCGGGTGCAGCGGGTCCGCGATGCCCACCCGCCAGGGCCCGCCCACCAGTTGGATGTCGCCGCCGCCGCCCAGGCAGACCGACGCCGCCCCCGACGAGGCGATCATCCGGGCCGCACGCTCCACCGCCCAGCCCTTCACCAGCCCCGTCGGGTCGACCCCGCCCGCGTAGCCGGGGGTGAACCAGCCGTCGCTCTCGCGCTCCGCCTCGGCGCACAGGTCGAGCACCTCCACGACCTCCGTCAGACAGGCGGAGAGCGTCAGTTCACCCCGGTTCAGCCGCGAGATCTGGCTGTCGGGGCGGTACGTCGAGAAGATCTCGTCCGCGCGGTGCAGCGAGGCCACCGCCGCCTGGAGCCCCGCCCGTACCCTCGGCCGGTCCCGCACCCCACGGATGTCGAACGAGAAGACCGTGCCCATCGACTCCTCGACATGGCGCAGCCGCACCCCCTCGGACGCCATCAGAGGCCCGCCTGGTCGAGCGCGCTCTGGAGCGATTCCTGGTAGCCCTTGCTGGTGTAGCTCGCGCCGGACACGGCGTCGATCCGCGCGCTCTGCGCCGTGACCGCCGCCTGGTTCAGCTTCGGCACGGCGCCGGAGGTGATGGACTTGGAGCGGGCGTCCGCCGACGGGGCCTGGACCGCGTCGGACGCGGTGACCTTCCCGCCGGCGACGGTGATCCGCACCTGGACCGTGCCGTACTGGGTGTCGACGGGGCTGCCGAGCACGGTCCGCGGGGCGGCGGTGTCCGCGCCCGTACCCGCTCCGGTGTCGGCGCCGGTACCCGCTCCGGTGTCGGCGCCCGTACCCGCTCCGGCGCCGGTGTCCGCGCCGGTACCCGTACCCTCGCCCGCGCCGGTGTCCGTTCCCGTACCCGCGCCCGCGCCGGTGTCCGGTCCGCTCGCCTCGGCCGAGCCGCCGCCGGTGCTCCCGGCCGTGGCGTCCGCGCCGGCCGTGGCGCCCGTCCCCGCCTTGTCCAGGGCGCTCTGGAGCGATTCCTGGTAGCCCTTGCTGGTGTAGCTCGCGCCCGTCACGGCGTCGATCCGCGCGCTCTGCGCCGTGACCGCCGCCTGGTTCAGCTTCGGCACGGCATCGGCCGTGATCGACCTGCTGCGCGCGTCGGCCCCCGGCGCCTGCACCGCCTCGGCCCGGGTGATCTTCCCTCCGGCCAGGGTGAGCCGCACCTGCACCGGGCCGTACTGGGTGTCCACGGCGTCCCCGAGCAGGGCCTGCCCGCCCGTGGCGCCCGCCGCCCCCGCCGACGCGCCGGCGGCCGTACCGGGCGGCGCCGTCGCCCCGACCACCGAGGAGCCACCGGGCTGCTTCAGCGCGAGCAGCAGCACGATGCCCGACGCGGTCGCGGCGACACCGATCATGATCCGCCGGAGCGGATGCTTCCTCTTCACCGGCTGCCTCACATTTCGAAGGACTCGTGATGGATGCGCCGGGCGGGCACGCCCGCCTCGCGCAGTGCTTCGTACGATTGACGGGCGAGCCCGGCGGGCCCGCACATGTACACGTCGTGGTCGTCGATGTCCGGCAGCAGCTCACGCAGCCGCTGCGGGGTGATCTCGGGCCGCACCCCGTCGGGGCCGTTGACCGCGTACAGCAGCCGGGCCCCCCGCGCCGAGGCGATCTGGCGCAGCTCGCTCCACAGCGCCAGGTCCTCGGTCTTGCTGGCCCGGTAGAGCAGCGTCAGATCGCCGGGCTCCCCGGGCAGCGTCTCGAACAGGGCCCGCATCGGGGTGATCCCGGCGCCGCCCGCGATCATCAGGACCTTCTCCTGGCTGCGCCTTCCTGCCGTCAGCGCGCCGTAGGGACCCTCCGCCCAGATCCGCGTGCCGGGCTCCAGCCGGGCCAGGGCCTCGCTGTGCTCGCCGTTGGCCTTCACGGTGATCCGCAGCAGGTCCGGCCGCGGCGGCGCCGACAGGGAGTACGGGTTGGAGCTCCAGCGCAGCCCGTCCGTGAGGAACCGCCAGCGGAAGAACTGGCCGGGCTGCGCGCCGATCCGGTGCAGCCGCCGCCCCGTGATCAGTACGGAGACCACACCCGGCGCCTCGTACACCGTCGAGTCGACCCGCATCCGGTGGCGCAGGTTGAGCCGGACCGGCGTCAGTACGCGGTACCAGAACAGCAGGGCCCCGGCGGCGGCGTACAGCACGTACCAGACGGTCCTGGCGGTCGGGTTGCCGACGAACTCGGCGCCCGTGGCGAGCTGATGCCAGAACGTCAGGTACACCGCGACATAGGTGAGGAGATGCAGGTAGTACCAGGTCTCGTAGCGCACCTTGCGGCGCACCGTCCCCGCCGAGACGAAGCCGACCAGGATCAGCAGCACCGTCCCGACGGTCGCCTCGATCATCCGCGGGAACTCGGTGATCACACTGATGGTCTGGGCCACGATCGGGCTGTTCGCCTGGACCGCGTACCCCCACACGGTGAGCACGACATGGGCGATCACCAGGCTCACCGCGTACCGGCCCGCCACCGCGTGCCAGCGCGCCACCCGGTCGGAGCCCACCCGCCGCTCCAGCGCCGGGACCCGTGCCATCAGCAGGACCACGATCGCGATCAGATAGCCGCTCAGCAGCCCGGTGAGCCGGCCGCCGCCGATCAGCCACTCGGCCATGGCCATGTGGACGACCGCGGTGTTCTGCCACCACAGCGCCATGACGGCGGCGGCGCCCGCCCAGCACATCACCAGCAGGGGCAGCGCGCCCGACCGCTGGGGGCTGATCGCGCGCATGGTCTGCCTTCTGGCGGCCCGACCGTTGTGCATCATCGCCACGGAACTGCACCTCAACTCTCCTCCGTGTCCGCCGATACGGATTTGAATGACGGCGGGTTCAAAGGAGAGGGGCCGCGGCGCGACGAGTTCAATCTTTGGTGGTTCCTCCGAACCGGGTGACGGCCGTCAGTGCGGTCGGACCGTCGGCCGTGCCGATCGCGATGTGCGGGGCGCGCCCCGGGTCGGCCCAGGCGAGCACCTTGCGCATCGCGTCGGCCGGTACGGAGACACAACCGGCCGTCGCGCCCGCGCCGTTGACATGGAGGAAGATCCCGGCGCCCCGGCCGCGCACCGGACGGTCGTAGTTGAAGCCGATGACCATGCCGTGGGCGTACTGCTCGGTGTAGTCCGCCATCCGCTCCGCCTCGGCGGCCCGGCAGTCCGCGGGCAGGCCCTCCACCCAGCGGTTGTAGTCACGCGACTTGTTGTCCTGGCACCACCAGGACGACCCGGTCACGGGCCGGTAGGAGTACGCGGTCCCGGCGGGCGCGGGGGCGATCCCGAACGCGTACGGCAGGTCGTACACCCCGATCGGGGTGGTGGAGGTGCCCTGTCTGCGCGTGGTGCCCTCGGTGAGCCCGCCCGCCCCGAAACGCGCCGGGGCGGAGCCGGCGGCCACCCACTGCCCGTCCCTCAGGTCCCACCAGGTGAGCCGGCCGCTGGTCGAGCCGGTGTCGGGCGCCTCGGCGGTGAGGAGCTGGCTGCCGCCGCCGGTGTCGGCCATCCGCTCGGGCAGGGGCGTGTCGATGGGGCGGGGCGTGTGGGCGGAGGCCGCGCCGGTCACGAGGGTGAGCAGCGTGGCGGCGGCCAGGACGACGACGGCGCGCGCGGTCCGGTGCCGGCGGGCCGTACGAGCGGTGTCCGAGGTACGAGCGGTGCGCATGGCCGGACCGTACGCGGCGTCCGCGCCCCTCGTCCCCCCGGAAGCCGCCGCGCTAGGCCGAACGCAGCCCGGATTCAGCCGGGCGGTCGGCGAGGTCCGTGCGCGGGGGCAGCGGCATGGGCAGCGCCGGGAGCCCGTCCAGGCTCACCGGGACGTGCTCCTTCTTCGCGCAGTACGCGGCGAACTCCTCGTCGGACTTCCGCCCGAAGTGCTCGGCGTGCTGGGTGCGCTCCTCGCGGTACTCCATGAAGGGGACGGCGAATCCGCACGCGTCGGAGATCCGCCGGGCGTGGACGACGACGATCGCGCGGGCGGCCGGTCCGTCGGCGTCCGCGAAGTACGGGATGTACGTGGCCCAGCGCGGGTCGTCACGGAAGACCGGCTCGCCCCGGCCGTGCACCCGCAGCACCTTGGGCGGCCCGGTGAAGGCGCACCACATCAGGGTGATGCGGCCGTTCTCCCTGAGGTGCGCGATGGTCTCGGCGCCGCTGCCGCCGAAGTCGAGATAGGCCAGGGTCAGCTCGTCGACCACGGCGAGGGTCCCGGCGCGTCCCTTGGGCGAGAGGTTGACGTGGCCGTCGTCCGCGAGCGGCGCGGTCGCGGTGAAGAAAACGGGCTGGTCCTCGATGAAGGCGCGGATTCTGCCGTCGATCCGTTCATAACGTTTCCCCATACGGGCGATTATCGCTCCGCGCTCCTGCCCTGGGGAGGATGCAGGGGACGCCGTACGAGAGGGACGCCGCCGCCGCTCGTCAGCGGTGACGGCGTCCCCGTCGTAAGGCGTCCCCCTCGTACGGCCGGCCTGCCGGGGGCCGTCGTCAGTTGAGCGTGCAGGGCGCGAGGGCGTCCAGTCCGACGGGCTTGTCGGCGGTGCGGCCGATGGCGGTGGCCATGCGGTTGATGGTGGCGACGCGCTTGTCCTCCAGCGGGCCGAGGATCGCGTTCTGCACGAAGTTGGGGCCGCCCTGGCCGACGGTGTCGGTGATCCGCTGGTTGGCCTCGGCGATCTGGGTGTTCAGCAGGGCGAGGTTACGGTCGATCTCGGCCTGGGCGGAGGCGGGGACCGCGGGCAGCGATCCGGCGACGTCCGGGCAGTTCACGGTGCCCGCGGCGCCCGCGCCACCGGCCCCGGCTCCCGCGTCGCCCGCCCCGGCGTCCCCGGCTCCCGCGTCACCCGCGCCCGCGTTCCCGGCGTCACCGGCCCCGGCGTCGCCCGCGCCCGCATCACCGGCCCCGGCGTCACCCGCACCGGCGTCCCCGGCCCCGGCGTCCCCGGCTCCCGCGTCCCCGGCTCCGCCGCCCGCCGCGTTCAGGGTGCAGGGCGCGAGGGCGTCCAGTCCGACGGGCTTCTCGGCGGTGCGGCCGATGGCGGTGGCCATGCGGTTGATGGTGGCGACGCGCTTGTCCTCCAGCGGGCCGAGGATCGCGTTCTGCACGAAGTTGGGGCCGCCCTGGCCCACCGTGTCGACCAGGCGCTTGTTCGCCTCGGCGATCTGGGTGTCGAGGAGGGCGAGGTTACGGTCGATCTCGGCCTGCGCCGAGGCCGGGATCGCGGGCAGCGAGCCGGCGACGGCCGGGCAGCTCACGGTGGAGGCCGAACCGGCCGCCTTGCTGCTGTCGCCCTCCCCGGCCAAGGCGTTACCGGCGATCACGGCACCGGACAGGACGACCGCGGCGGCGCCGCCGGCGATGAGGACACGGCGCTTGTTGTACTTCGGAAGAGCCCTGGACATGCGGAAACCTCACTCGGATAAGGGTGGGGTGGGAGCCGTCCGGTGGATGGCCGGACGGTTCGACCTCGGTGCTGACAACGCGGCGCCTGCGTTCGGTGAGGGGTACGAGGCGAGGGCGCCCGCCGTTCAAACGTCACGCCAATCTCATCGAGATTGACGAATCATACGGAGGGATGCATACTTATGCCCATCAGTGAATGCACCGTAAGGAGAAACCCGTGACCGAGCGCGTCGTACTCGCCTACTCGGGCGGCCTGGACACCTCCGTCGCCATCGGCTGGATCGCCGAGGAGACGGGCGCCGAGGTCATCGCCGTTGCCGTGGACGTCGGCCAGGGCGGCGAGGACCTGGACGTCATCCGCAAGCGCGCGCTCGCCTGCGGTGCGGTGGAAGCCGAGGTCGCGGACGCCAAGGACGAGTTCGCCGAGGAGTACTGCCTCCCGGCGATCAAGGCCAACGCCCTCTACATGGACCGCTACCCGCTGGTCTCCGCCCTCTCCCGGCCGACGATCGTCAAGCACCTCGTCGCCGCCGCCCAGAAGCACGGCGCGGGCATCGTCGCCCACGGCTGCACCGGCAAGGGCAACGACCAGGTGCGGTTCGAGGCCGGGATCACCGCCCTCGGCCCGGACCTGAAGTGCATCGCCCCGGTCCGTGACTACGCGATGACCCGGGACAAGGCGATCGCCTTCTGCGAGGAGAAGAACCTCCCGATCGCGACCACCAAGAAGTCCCCGTACTCCATCGACCAGAACGTCTTCGGGCGCGCCGTCGAGACGGGCTTCCTGGAGGACATCTGGAACGGCCCGATCGAGGACGTGTACGAGTACACCTCCAACCCGGCCACGCCGCGCGAGGCCGACGAGGTGATCATCTCCTTCAAGGAGGGCGTCCCCGTCGCGATCGACGGCAAGCCCGTCACCGTCCTCCAGGCGATCCAGCAGCTCAACGAGCGGGCCGGCGCCCAGGGCATCGGCCGGATCGACATGGTCGAGGACCGGCTCGTCGGCATCAAGTCGCGGGAGATCTACGAGGCGCCCGGCGCCATCGCGCTGATCACCGCGCACCAGGAGCTGGAGAACGTCACCGTCGAGCGCGAGCTGGCCCGCTACAAGCGGCAGGTCGAGCAGCGCTGGGGCGAGATCGTCTACGACGGCCTGTGGTTCTCCCCGCTCAAGCGCGCCCTGGACGGCTTCATCAACGAGGCCAACCAGCACGTCACGGGCGACATCCGGATGACGCTGCACGGCGGCCGCGCCGTCGTCACCGGCCGGAAGTCCGAGGAGTCGCTGTACGACTTCAACCTCGCCACCTACGACTCGGGCGACACGTTCGACCAGTCCAAGGCGCAGGGCTTCATCGAGATCTTCGGCCTCTCCTCCAAGATCGCCGCCCGCCGCGACCTGGCCTGATCCCCTCCGCCGCGTACGGCAGCCCGCCTCCCCGATCCTCCGCGGCGGGGAGGCGGTCGTACTTCCCGGCCCTCCCGGTCTCCTGGCCTTTCCGGTCTCCTGGCCTTTCCGGTCTCCTGGCCTTCCTGGCCTTCACGGTCTTTCCGGCCTTCCTTCCAGGCTTCCCCCACGCGTGACGAACCCTCCAAGGAGTTCAGCAGTGAGCAGCAACAACGGTGACGTCCGGCTCTGGGGCGGACGCTTCGCCGACGGTCCCTCGGAGGCGCTGGCGGCCCTGTCGGCCTCGGTCCACTTCGACTGGCGGCTCGCGCCCTACGACATCGCCGGGTCCCGCGCCCACGCCCGCGTGCTCCACAAGGCGGGACTGCTCACCGCCGACGAACTGACCCGCATGACCGACGGTCTCGACAAGCTGGAACAGGACGTCGCCGACGGCTCGTTCACCGGCACCGTCGCCGACGAGGACGTCCACACCGCGCTGGAGCGCGGGCTGCTGGAGCGCCTCGGCCCCGACCTCGGCGGCAAGCTGCGCGCCGGCCGCTCCCGTAACGACCAGGTCGCCACGCTCTTCCGGATGTACCTGCGCGACCACGCGCGGGTCGTCGGCGGGCTGATCGCGGACCTCCAGGACGCCCTGGTCGGTCTCGCCGAGGCCAACCCGGACGTGGCGATGCCCGGCCGTACGCACCTCCAGCACGCCCAGCCCGTCCTGTTCGCGCACCATGTGCTGGCGCATGTGCAGGCGCTGTCCCGGGACGCCGAGCGGCTGCGGCAGTGGGACAAGCGGACCGCGGTCTCCCCGTACGGCTCCGGCGCGCTGGCCGGTTCCTCGCTCGGGCTCGACCCGGAGGCGGTCGCCGCCGACCTGGGCTTCGAGCGCGGCTCGGTGGGCAACTCGATCGACGGCACCGCCTCGCGCGACTTCGTGGCCGAGTTCGCCTTCGTCACCGCGATGATCGGCGTCAACCTGTCGCGGATCGCGGAGGAGATCATCCTCTGGAACACGAAGGAGTTCTCCTTCGTCACCCTGCACGACGCCTTCTCCACCGGCTCGTCGATCATGCCGCAGAAGAAGAACCCGGACATCGCGGAGCTGGCGCGCGGCAAGTCGGGGCGGCTCATCGGCAACCTCACCGGTCTGCTCGCCACCCTGAAGGCGCTGCCGCTCGCGTACAACCGCGATCTCCAGGAGGACAAGGAGCCGGTCTTCGACTCCTGTGACCAGCTGGAGGTCCTGCTGCCCGCCTTCACCGGCATGATGGCCACGCTGACCGTCAACCGGACCCGGATGGAAGAGCTGGCCCCGGCCGGTTTCTCGCTCGCCACGGACATCGCGGAGTGGCTGGTCCGGCAGGGCGTGCCGTTCCGCGTGGCCCACGAGGTCGCGGGGGAGTGCGTCAAGGAGTGCGAGTCGCTCGGCATCGAGCTGGACGAGCTGACGGACGAGCAGTTCGCGAAGATCTCCGCCCACCTCACCCCGGACGTCCGTTCGGTGCTCAATGTGGCGGGCTCGCTGGCCTCCCGCAACGGCCGGGGCGGTACGGCGCCCTCCGCCGTCGCGGCCCAGCTCGCGGAGGTCAAGGCGGATCTGGTGATCCAGCACGCCTGGGCCGTCGCCAAGAAGCAGTAGCGGCCGGGGAAGGAAGCGAGAGGCTCTACAGCGCCGCCGCCCACCGCGCGAGCGCGTCGAAGTCCGGCCGGGTCAGCCCGATGCCGGGGTCGACGCGCAGCAGCAGGGCGGCGGCGAGGTGTTCCCGCTCCACCCACTCCCGGTCGTACGACGTGATCTCGTCGTCGACCCAGGCGAAGGGCCGCCCGGCCGCGTACTCCAGGACGTACCCCGTCTTCCAGAAGGTCCCGCGAGGGGTCCTCCCGTGCGTCTCGGGCCAGCCGATGTACGGCAGCTCCGGCAGCCCGAGGCGCGGCCCGATCCACTCGTTGGCGTCGCCCTCCCAGGTGGTGGCCCAGACCAGTTCGTAGCGGTCGGCCAGGGCCAGCAGCTCCGTGCCGTGGTCGGGGTTGAGCAGCACGGACAGCGGCTGCGGATACGGCCAGGCCGAGGGGCGCATCACATGCCGGGTGTAGCCGCGCGGGGGCCGCGCCCCCGCCAGGGCGTCGTACGGATTGAGCGGACCGTCCACATCGATCAGCAGCAGCGGTTTCATCCACCCCACCTCTCTGGTAGATCATCGTATTGAATGAGACGTCTATGTCTCATTCGGGTTATGGTTGCCTCATGACCATGGACCGTGACCAGGTGCTGCGTACCGCGGCCGCCCTCCTCACCCGCAAGGCGACCGCCACCATGGACGAGGTCGCCCGCGCCGCCGGGATCGGGCGCGCGACCCTCCACCGGCACTTCGCCGGACGGGACGCGCTGATCAAGGCGCTGGAGGCGCTGGGCCTCCAGGAGCTGGAGACCGCGCTGGACGGCGCCGCGATCGACGAGGGCCCCGCCGACGAGGCGCTGCGGCGGCTCGTCGCCCGGGTCGAGCCCTCCGCGGGGCTCCTCGCCTTCCTCGTCACCGAGAACCAGCTCTTCGAGGGCGAGGTCAACGAGGGCTGGGACCGGATCGACGCCCGCTTCTCCGCGCTCTTCCGGCGCGGACAGGAGCAGGGCCACTTCCGTATCGACCTCAGCCCCGCCTGGCTGACCGAGGCGCTGTACGGGCTCATCGGCGCCGGTGCCTGGGCGATCCAGGACGGCAGGGTCGCGGCCAAGGACTTCCAGTACATGATCGTCGAGTTGCTGCTCGGCGGAGCACGACGGAGCGTGGACTCATGACCAGCACCCACCCGGCGGCGGCGGAAGCCGAGTTCCGGCCGCGCCCCGGGCGCTGGATCGCGCTCGCCGTCCTGGTCCTCGCGGTGCTCCTGGTGGCCGTCGACGCGACCGTGCTCGGCCTCGCCACGCCCTTCCTCAGCGAGGACCTCAAGCCGTCCGGCACCCAGCTCCTGTGGATCGGCGACATCTACTCCTTCGTCATCGCGGGCCTGCTGGTCTCGATGGGCAGCCTCGGCGACCGCATCGGCCGCAAGAAGCTGCTGCTGACCGGCGCGGTCGCCTTCGGCGGTATCTCCGTGCTCAACGCCTACGCGTCCACCCCGGAGATGATGATCCTGGCGCGGGCGCTGCTCGGGGTCGCGGGCGCGACCCTGATGCCGGCCACGCTCGCCCTGATCCGGAATCTCTTCCACGATCCGAGGGAGCGCAGTCTCGCCATCGGTATCTGGGGCGCGATGGCCTCCGCGGGCGCCGCGGTCGGCCCGGTCGTCGGCGGCTTCCTGCTGGAGCACTTCTGGTGGGGCTCGGTCTTCCTGATCAACCTGCCGGTGATGGCGGTGCTCGTCCTCGTCGGCATCCGGACGCTCCCCGAGTCGAAGGACCCGGCGCCCGGCCCCTGGGACCTGCTCAGCGTGGCGCTCTCGCTGATCGGTGTCGTCGGCGTCGTGTACGCGATCAAGGAGGTCGCGGCGCACGGGGCGGGCTGGGACGTCGCGGTGATCGCGGTCGCGGGCGTGGGCGCGCTGTACTGGTTCGTACGGCGCCAGCTCACCCTGCCCGCCCCGCTGCTGGACGTGCGCCTCTTCCACCACCGGGGCTTCTCCGGCGCCGTACTGGCCGACCTGCTGACGATCCTCGGCCTGTCCGGGCTGGTCTTCTTCCTGTCGCAGTACCTGCAACTGGTCCAGGGGCGCAGCCCGCTGGAGGCGGGCCTCGCCGAACTGCCCGCCGCGGTCGGCGCGGTGACGACCGGGCTGCTCGCGGGCCGGGCCGCGCGGCGGTTCTCCGTACGGGCGGTGGTGGCCGGCGGTCTCGCGGCGATCGGTGTGCCCCTCGCGGTGATGACCGGGCTGAGCGAGACCACCGGCTACCCGCTGCTGGGCGCGGTGCTGCTGCTCGTCGGGGCCGGCGCGGGGTTCTCCTTCACCGTCACCGCGGACGTGATCCTCTCCAGCGTCCCCAAGGAGCAGGCGGGCTCGGCGTCCGCGGTCTCGGAGACGGCGTACGAGCTGGGCGCGGCGCTCGGTATCGCGCTGCTCGGCTCCGTCGTCACCGGCGTCTACCGGGACTTCCCCACACCGCTCGGTGTCCCCGCGGGCCCGTCGGCGGCGGCCCACCAGTCGCTGGGCGGCGCGGTGGAGGCGGCGGCCGGCCTGCCGGGCCGGGGCGGCGCGGATCTGCTCGCCGCGGCCCAGAGCGCGTTCGTCGACGGGCTGCGCCTGGCCTCGGGCCTCGGCGCGGCGGTGCTGCTGGCGACGGCGGTCGCCGCCTGGTTCCTGCTGAAGGGCCAGAGGCTGGAGGAGGGTTCGATCCCCCCGGCGTGACGGGCGTGACGGGCGTGACGGGTGTTACGCGGCCTTGGCCTTCGTGGCGTACATGTCCACGTACTCCTGGCCCGACAACTCCATCACCTCGGTCATCACCGAGTCCGTCACCGCGCGCAGCACATAGCGGTCCCGGTCCATGCCCTCGTACCGGGAGAACTCCATCGGCTCGCCGAACCGCACCGTCACCTTGCCGAAGCGCGGCATGCCCGAGCCGTTCGGCTGGAGCTTGTCCGTGCCGATCATCGCGAACGGGACCACCGGGGCGCCGGTCATCAGCGTGAGCCGCGCGATCCCCGTACGCCCCCGGTAGAGACGGCCGTCGGGGGAGCGGGTGCCCTCCGGGTAGATGCCGAAGAGCTGGCCCCGCTCCAGGACACGGCGCCCGGTCATCAGCGCGGCGACACCGCCCCGGCCACCGTCACGGTCGACCGGGATCATGCCGACTCCGGTGAAGAACCAGGCCATCAGCCGGCCCTTGAGGCCCTTGCCGGTGACGTACTCGTCCTTGCCGATGAAGAAGACCTGCCGGTCGCAGACCAGCGGCAGGACCATCGAGTCGATGAAGGTGAGGTGGTTCCCGGCGAGGATGACGGGGCCGCTCCGCGGGATGTTCTCGGCGCCCTCCACCCTCGTACGGAACATCAGGCGCATGACCGGTCCGAGCAGTGCCTTGATGAGGGCGAAGCGGGACAACGGGTCCTCCGGTGTCGTGGTGCGGTTGTTGGACGGCCGAGTAAATCGTGCAGGTGAGTACGGTACTCGCGGCTCAGGGGCGGCGCACATCGGGTTCACGGAGTGGATACGCACTGTTGATCTGTGTTTCCACCACGTTCGCACCACGGTCTCCCGTACGGAGGGGGTGTCCGCCTACGCTCACCTCGATTCGCGGCAGGCGCGGGACCTCATACCGAAGGAGCGTTCATGACACAGGGTGCGCGGAACACGCCCGGACGGCGGTCCGTACTGGGCGCGGCGGTGCTCGGCCCGGCGGCCGCGGCGCTGCCCACCGCGGCGGTCGCCGCCGAGCGGGGACGGGGCGGCCACGGGCCGTCGAAGCCGGCTCTGCCCGTGCCCACGATCGTCGGCCACCGCGGGGCCAGCGGCTACCGCCCCGAGCACACCCTCGGCTCGTACCAGCACGCCCTCGACCTCGGCGCGCATGTGATCGAGCAGGACCTGGTGCCCACCAAGGACGGACACCTGGTGTGCCGTCACGAGAACGACATCACGGCCACCACGGATGTCGCGGACCATCCGGAGTTCGCGGACCGCAAGGCCACCAAGTCCATCGACGGCGTCAGCCTCACCGGCTGGTTCACCGAGGACTTCACGCTCGCCGAGCTGAAGACGCTGCGTGCCGTGGAGCGCATCCCGGGCGTGCGTCAGCACAACACCCTCTACGCCGGCCGCTGGACGATCCCCACCTTCGAGGAGGTGCTGCGCTGGGCCGACGAGCAGGGCCGCCGCCTCGGCCGCACCGTCTGGCTCTACACCGAGACCAAGCACCCCACCTACTTCCGCGGTCTCGGCCTCGGCCTGGAGGAGCCGTTCGCGAAGCTGCTCCGCACGTACCGCCGCGACCGCGCCGACTCCGCGATCTTCCTCCAGTCCTTCGAGCCGAGCAGCATGCGCCGGATGGCGAAGCTCGTCGACTCGCCGCGCGTCGTCCTGCTCGACGCCGCGTCCACCCGGCCCTGGGACTTCAAGGTCGCGGGCGACCCGCGTACGGTCGCCGATCTGGTGAAGCCCGAGGGGCTGAAGTGGATCGCGTCCTTCGCGCAGGGCATCGGCCCCACCCTCGACCTGGTCATCCCGAAGGACGCCGCGGGCAGGCTCGGGACCCCCACCACCCTCGTCAGGGACGCCCACGCCCAGGGGCTGGTCCTCCACCCGTACACGCTCCGCAACGAGAACGCCTTCCTGCCCGCGGACTTCCGGCGCGGCACCGACCCGAACGCGTACGGCGACGCCTTCGGCGCCTTCAGGGCCTACTTCGAGCAGGGCATCGACGGGATCTTCACCGACAACCCGGACACCGGTCTGCTCGCCCGCCAGGACTTCGTCAGCCGCTGAGTCGGACATCCCCCGGTCGGGTGACTGCCCGGCCGGGGAGCAACCGTCCCCCACCCCCCGGACGTCCCGCCGGACATGACGCCAGTCCGTGCCATCCGGCCCCTCCGCGCACCCCGTCCGCCGCAGCCGGCGCAGCCCCCGCCGGATCTCGTCCGTACGCTGCTGCCCCTCGTCCGCGCCGAGGCCGCCGCCGAGGCGCCGGCCGCCGGGGTCGAGGCGGGCGATCTCGAACAGGGCGCCTGGGTACGGCTGCTGGAGCGGCCCGCGACCGCCGGGACGCCCGGCGACCCGGCGCGCTGGGTGCGCGACGTCGTACGGGCGGAGGCGCGGCGCGCCCGGCGCACCGCGGCCAGGGAGCGCGTCTACCGCCATGAACCCGCCGCCGACGCCGAGTCGGACCCCGAGCGGATCGCGCTGCGCACCGACTGGAGCAGGGCGGTGCACGCGGCCGTCGGCCGTACGCCGGGCCGCTGCCCGGGGGTGCTGACGGCGATGCTGTCGGCGAAGGACCTCACCTACCGCGAGATGGCCGGTGAGTTGGGTATGTCACAGGGCAGTTTGGGCCCCTTGCGATCGAGATGCCTGGGATGCCTGCGCAGAATGCTCGCGGCGGAGGTTGCGGCTCCTGAACGTGGGGGAAAGGAGCGGTAGACACCGGCGGACCAAGTGAGCGGGAGGCATGCACACATGGGCATGAGCGTGACCATCTCAGCGGCACGGGCGCAGGACGCGGAACAGATCCTGAAGCTCCAGTACCTGTGCTACCAGAACGAGGCCGAGCTGTACGGCGACTACACCATCGAGCCGCTGACCCAGACGCTCGACGATCTGAGGGCCGAACTCGACGGTGGGCACGGCCTGGTGGCGCGCCTCGGCGACGAGGTGGTGGCATCCGTACGGGGCAGTGTGGACGGGTCGGGCACCGCGCGGATCGCCAAACTCATCGTCCATCCCCGGCTGCGCAGGCACGGCCTCGGCGGACGGCTGCTCGACGCCATAGAGGTCCACTTCGCGGCGGAACCGGCCGCGCAGCGCTTCCAGCTCTCCACGGGCCACCGCAACGAGGGCAATCTGCGGCTCTACCGCAGCCGCGGGTACGCGCCGGTGGCGACGGAGCAGATCGGCCCGAAGCTGCGGCTCGTCAAGCTGGAGAAGGTCGCGGCCGACCGCGTGTACGTGGCCAGCGCCTGAGGCGAGGGCGGAATCCTCCCCGTCCCGTGCGGACCGGCCGGGGGATTCCGCTTCTCGGACGCCCGGGGTTGACCGGGCTCACGCCGCCGCGGACGCCGCCCGCCCGCGCAGCCAGGCGATGCCCGTGACCGGCAGCAGCACCGGGATGAAGAGATAGCCCATGCCGTAGTCCGACCAGACGGTGGTGTCCGGGAAGGCCGAGGGGTCGGCCAGCGTCCACGTGCCCACCGTCAGGACGCCGACGAGTTCGGCGGCGCAGCACACCAGCGCCGCCCTGCGCGCCGACTCGCCGCCGCGTACGAGCGTGTACGTGATGAACGCGTAGACGACCGCCGCCACGGCGGAGAGCGAGTAGGCCAGCGGCGCGTGCTCGAACTCGGTGGCGATCTGGTAGGCCGACCGCGAGACGGCGCCCACCGACATCACCCCGTACAGCCAGACCAGCAGCAGACCGGGGCCCGAGACCAGCCGGCCCCCGCGCCCCTCGGGCGTCCGTGTCACCTCGGTGGTCATCGGATCAGCCTCCCCAGATGTCGTGGAGCCGTACTTCCAGCACGGCCAGGACGACCGCTCCGGCGGCGACCGTCACCGAACCCCAGCGGGTCCGCTCACCCAACGACAGAAAGCCCGCCGCGGGCACTGCCAGCAGGGCGCCCAGCAGATACGAGACGAAGATGACCGCGCCCTCGTCGGCCTTGTCCCCGCCCGCGAGCCGTACGATCCCCACCACGAACTGGACCAGCGCCAGCAGGGACACCACGGCCATGCCGATGAAATGCCAGTCCTTGGTGGGCTGGTCGCGGTAGGCGGCGAAACCGCACCAGGCGGCGAGGACGAGCGCGGTCACGGAGACCGCGACCGTCAGGGCGACAAGCATGGGCCCGAGGGTATTACGGCGTAAAAGACCCGCTGCGGGCGCCCCCGGAGCCGGGACCGGCCACCCCTGCGCCTACCGTGGCCTTGACCACAGCGCGCCACGCCCGAACGGTGCGCCCGGATCCGCCCCCGCGCCCCCGTCCGGCGATGTCCGCGCAGGTCACAGCCGGGGGAGCGGGGAGTCACCGGGGTGGCCGAGATGGGCGCTCCACCTGTACGCGGACCACCGGACCGTCCGTATGGTGCGACGAATCGTTCCGCTATTCGGACACCCGCCCGACCGCCGTTCTGATGTCTGTTTTACTTGCCGCATGACCACGACGAGCTACCGCGACCCCGCGACCGAGGCGATCACGACGCCCGGTGCTCGTTGTCTGTGTCGAATGTGCTCCTTCTGAGGGCCCCCGCCTGAGCCTCGCGCCCCGAAGCGAGACCCGGCCTTCCGCGCGCCCGCGCCCGGCCGGGCCCGCCCCGCACGCGCCGCCATCCGGTCCACCCGCCGCGCCGGCGTGCGCGCGGCCCCCACGAATGCCCCGTGCCCGGCCTACCCCGCCGCGCACTCGACAGTGACGGAAACCCTCTGTGATCACTACTACGGGCCTGACCAAGGTCTACCGGTCCGCGCAGTCGCGCGGCCGTGAGGTCACCGCGCTCGACGGCGTCGACCTGCACGTCCGCGAGGGCGAGGTCTTCGGTGTCGTGGGCCGCAGCGGCGCCGGCAAATCCTCGCTGATCCGCTGTGTCAACCTCCTCGAACGCCCCACCTCCGGCACGGTCACCGTCGACGGCCAGGACCTCACCGCACTGGCCGGCCGGGGCCGCAGGGCCGGCAAGGAGCTGCGCCGCGCGCGCAGCTCGATCGGCATGGTCTTCCAGCACTTCAACCTGCTGTCCTCCCGCACCGTCAAGGACAACATCGAACTCCCGCTGGAGATCCTCGGCGTCAGCGGCCAGGAGCGCGGCCGGCGCGCCCTGGAACTCCTCGACCTCGTCGGACTCGCCGACAAGGCCAAGGCGTACCCCGCCCAGCTCTCCGGCGGCCAGAAGCAGCGCGTCGGCATCGCCCGCGCGCTGGCGGGCAGCCCGAAGGTGCTCCTCTCCGACGAGGCGACCAGCGCCCTCGACCCGGAGACCACCCGCTCCATCCTCCAGCTCCTGCGCGACCTCAACCGGCAGCTCGGCCTGACCGTCCTGCTCATCACCCACGAGATGGAGGTCGTGAAGACGATCTGCGACTCCGCGGCGCTGATGAGCCGGGGCCGGATCGTCGAGTCCGGCACGGTCGGCGAACTCCTCGCCACCCCCGGCTCCCGGCTCGCCCAGGAACTCTTCCCGGTGGGCGGCGCGCCCGCGGGCCCCGGCCGTACGGTCATCGACGTCACCTTCCAGGGCGAGGCGGCCTCCCAGCCGGTGATCTCCCAGCTCTCCCGCACGTACAACATCGACATATCGATCCTGGGCGCCGCGATGGACACCGTCGGCGGACGCCAGATCGGCCGGATGCGGATCGAACTGCCCGGCACGTACGAGGAGAACGTCGTCCCCGTCGGCTTCCTGCGCGAGCAGGGCCTCCACGCGGAGCTCGTCGACCCCGACGCCCCCGCCGCCCAGGAACAGACCCCCGCACCGGTGAAGGAAGATGCCAAGTGACCTGGTCGGAAATGCAGCCACTGCTCTCCCAGGGGACCGTCGACACCCTCTACATGGTGCTGTGGTCCGCGCTCGTCACCATCGCGGGTGGACTGCCCCTGGGCATCCTGCTGGTCCTCACCGACCGGGGCGGACTGCTCCAGAACACCGTGGTCAACAAGGTCGTCGGCGTGATCGTGAACATCGGCCGCTCGCTGCCGTTCATGATCCTGCTGATCGCGCTGATCCCCTTCACCACCCTGGTCGTGGGCACCTTCATCGGCCCCACCGCGATGATCGTGCCCCTGGCGATCGGCGCCATCCCCTTCTTCGCGCGCCTCGTCGAGACGGCGATCCGCGAGGTCGACCACGGACTGGTCGAGGCCGTCCAGGCGATGGGCGGCTCGATCCCCACGATCATCCGCAAGGTCCTGCTCCCGCAGGCACTGCCCTCGCTCGTCTCCGCCGTCACCACCACCCTCATCGTCCTCATCGGCTACTCGGCGATGGCGGGCGCGGTGGGCGGTGAAGGACTCGGCTCCAAGGCCGTCACCTACGGCTTCCAGCGGTTCGAGAACGGCTTCATGATCGCCACCGTCGTGGTGCTGATCGCGATCGTCACCGTGATCCAGCTCCTGGGCGACGGCGCCGTGCGCCTGCTGGCCCGCCGCGGCCGTACCGCCTCCTGAGACCCCCCTGACGGCCCGCACTCCTTGTCCGGGCCAGGCCACCCGCATCACCGGAAAGAGGCACTCTTCGTGCGTACCACTCTCAAGATCACCGCGACCGCCGCCGTCACCACGGCCCTCGCCCTGGGCCTCAGCGCCTGCGGCACCTCCTCGGACCCCGGCGGCGGCGCCTCCGCCGCCGGAGCCTCCGCCGACCCCGCGAAGCCGCTGGTCGTCGCCGCGTCCCCGACGCCGCACGCCGACATCCTGAACTTCGTCAAGAAGAACCTGGCGGAGAAGGCGGGCCTCAAGCTGGAGGTCAAGGAGTTCACGGACTACGTCCTGCCGAACACCGCCACCCAGAGCGGCGAGGTCGACGCCAACTTCTTCCAGCACAAGCCCTACCTCGACGACTTCAACAAGAAGAAGGGCACCGACATCGTGCCCGTCGTCAACGTCGAGCTGGAACCCCTCGGCCTCTACTCCCACAAGGTCAAGGACCTCAAGAGCCTCAAGGCCGGCCAGACCGTCGCCGTCCCCAACGACACCACCAACGAGGGCCGCGCGCTCAAGCTGCTCGCCGACAACGGTGTGATCACCCTGAAGGACGGCGTCGGCACCGACGCCAACCTCTCCTCCGTCAAGGACGCGAAGGGCCTCAAGTTCAAGGAGCTGGAGGCCGCCACACTGCCCCGCGCCCTGAACGACGTGGACGCCGCCGTCATCAACGGCAACTACGCCATCGAGGCCAAGCTCAAGCCCGCCGAGGACTCCCTCGCCCTGGAGAAGGCCGACGGCAACCCGTACGCCAACTTCCTCGCCGTCAAGCGCGGCAACGAGAAGGACCCGCGCGTCGAGAAGCTCGCGAAGCTCCTCAACTCGGACGAGGTCAAGAAGTACATCGACGACACCTACGACGGCTCCGTCATCGCCTCCTTCGGCCCGGCCAAGTAGCCACAGCGGTAACGTCCTTGTCCGCGCGTGCCCCGCACACACTCAGCGTGTGCGGGGCACACGCATCCGTACCGACCCGGCCATGCGCATCCCCTCCGGATGCTGCATGCTGTGCATTTACGACGGACTGAGGCATGGAGCTCGCATGACTACCACCTTTCCGGACGTCTCCATCAGCACGGAGCGGTTGGTGCTGCGCCCCTATGAACTCACGGACATCCCGGCGCACATCGAGATGATGAACGACGAGATGGTCACGGCCTGGACCTCCGTGCCCCATCCGTACACCCAGAAGGACGCCGAGGTGTGGGTGCGCAGGGTCGCCCCCAACGAACGCCGCACCGGACGCGGGATCGCCTTCGCCGTCCACGAGTTTCTCACCCAGCGGCTCGTCGGCGTCGTCCGGCTGCGCCGCACCAACTGGCGCGCGCTGGCCACCGAGGCCGCCTATGTCACCGCTCCCTGGGCGCGCGGCGAGGGATATGCCACCGAAGCCATGCTCGCGGTCGCCCAGTGGCTCTTCGGCGACCTGCGGTTCGAACGCATCGAGGTGCGCACCCCCGCCGACAACACCGCCTCCCAGCAGGTCGCGCAGAAGATCGGCTGCATCAGCGAGGGCGTCCTGCGCAACGCCTGGATAGCGCGCTCGCAGACCGAGGACGGCGGCTGGACCGACATCCGCACCGACCTCATCGTCTGGAGCCTGCTCCCCGAGGATCTCGAAGGCATGGGCGAGCAGATGGCCGACGCGGGCGGCTACGCCTCCTACCCCGACTGGCGCTGACCGCCAGAACTTCACACCTCCGCCCGGTCGTCGTTCCCCCACGCCAGGTACTCTCACCGTGCCTCGTCGTGCCCCCGGGCGTACGAAGCGGCACCCCCGCCCGCGACAACCTTCGGGAGACTGACGACGATGGCCGACCGCGTCACGGTGATCGGCTGGGACGGCTCGCCCCTCACCGCAGCCGCCAGGTCCGCGCTCTCGGCCGCCACGCTGGTGGCCGGAGCCGCCCACCATCTCGCCCTCCCCGAGGTACCCGAAGGCGCCGAGCGCATCAGACTCGGCTCCATCGACCTGGCCGCCCGCAGGATCGCCGGACACCGCGGCACCGCCGTCGTCCTCGCCGACGGCGACCCCGGCTTCTTCGGCGTCGTACGCGCCCTGCGCGCCCCCGAACACGGCCTGGAGGTCGAAGTCGTCCCCGCGGTCTCCGCCGTGGCCGCCGCCTTCTCCCGGGCCGGCATGGCCTGGGACGACGCCCAGATCGTCGTCGCCCACCGCCGTACGCTCCGTCGCGCCGTCAATGTCGTCCGCGCCCACACCAAGGTCGCCGTCCTCACCTCCCCGGGCGCCGGCCCCGCCGAACTCGCCCTGCTCCTCGAAGGGGTCCACCGCACCTTCGTCATCTGCGAGGAGCTGGGCACCGACCGCGAACAGGTCACCGTCCTCACCTCCGACAAGGCCGCCGACCACGTCTGGCGCGACCCCAACGTCGTCATCGCCATCGGCGGCGTCGGCACCGCGCTCGCCCCGTCCGGCGGCTGGATCGCCGGCCGCGACCCCGGCTACCCGCCGGAGCACCGCGGCTGGGCGCTGCCCGGCGAGGAGTACGGCATCAACCTCGACGAGGGCGAGTCCACCTGGCTGCGCGCCGCCCAACTCGCCCGGATCGGGGCCCGTACCGGCGACCTGATCTGGGACATCGGCTCCGGCAGCGGCGCGGTCGCCGCCGAGGCCGCGCGCTTCGGCGCCGCCGTGATCGCCGTCGACGACGAACCCGGGGCCTGCGCCAGCACGGCCGCCGCCGCCCGCCGCGCGGGCGTCCAGCTCCAGGTCGTCCAGGGCCGGGCACCCCATGTGCTGGAACGGCTCCCCGAACCCGACGTCGTACGGATCGGGGGCGGCGGCGTCGATGTCGTCATCGCCTGCGCCGACCGCAGGCCCGAGCGCATCGTCACCCACGCCGCCACCCGGGACGAGGCCGAGGCGGTCGGAACGGCCCTGGCCGGAGGGGGATATGCGGTGGAGTGCGCCCTTCTCCAGTCCGTCGCGCTCGACACCGGGAGCTGGTCCGAGCGCGACCGCTCCGTCGTCTTCCTGGTCTCCGGACGGCGTCAGGACCTCGCCCCATGACCCTGCCGCGACCCGACGCGAGGTAGGCTGGCCGATCGTTGTACCGCTGCCGGTCGTTCGTCGCTTCGTTCGTCAATGTCCGGAAAAGGGGCCCGTTTTAAGCCCTGATGTGGTACAGCGGAGACCGGGGGGACGCGCGACGTGGCGCAGTCCACAGCGGGCCGTGGCGGTTCCCCGCCAGGGCTGCGCGGGCCCGCGGGAAGCCGTGACACCACGGGGGCCGCGGGTCGATTCGTGCCGCGCGGCGCCCACGCTCGTTGTTCCTGACGGGCGCCCCGGTGGAAGGGCCGAAGGAGCGGAAACAATGGGCGAGGGGTACGCATGACTGACACCGGCCAGGTCCCGGGAGAGGGACTGCCGGAGAACGCAGGCATGGTGGAGCAGCCGGGCGTCCCCGCTCCCGGCACGTACACCTACCTGACCCCCTCCGGGCCCGCCACCGAGGACGAGGACCTGCTGCTGATGCCGAGTGCGCAGGGCGGCTGGGGCGACCCCCAGGTCGTCCCGGCGGAACCGCACGCCGCCTACGCGACGCCGGAGGGGTACGCCCCCGACACCTACGCCACGGCGCCCCCGCAGGCGTACGGGGTACCCGAGGGCTACGCGCCCCAGGAGACCTACGCCGCGCCGCCCGAGACCTACGCGCCCGCCGCTCCGTACGCCACTCCGGAGGAGTACGCCGCCGCACAGGTGCCCGCGCAGCAAGTGCCCCCCATAGAACAGCCGGCGCCGGTGACGGAGCCGGTGCCACAGGTGGAGGTCCAGGCCCCGCAGGGGACCCCCGAGACATACGGGGCCCCCGCGGAACAGGCCGTTCCGGAGGAGCCCGGGGCCGCCGCGCCCGAGGCGGAGGAGCCCGCGGCCGTCCCGCACCAGCCGGGCGCGCACGAGGCGGGCGGCCGGGACACCGGCTCGGTCGACCTGAACGGCGGACGCGTCCCCCCGCCCGCCCCGGCCCCCGCCGCGGCCCCGGCGCCCCCCCGCCCCCCCGCGGGCCCGCCCGGGACGCGAAGGCGCCGTTGAGGCGGGTGAGGAGCGTGGTGAAGGAGTC
>NZ_JBHZDA010000030.1:0-15280 GCF_042755665.1 Streptomyces sp. NPDC059142 | reverse complement strand
GCCCGGCGGCGGCGCCCCGGGGCGCCCCCCGGCGCCCCCCCGCCCCGCGGTCGGCCTAGGGCCCGCGCGGGGCCCCCCCCCGCGGGGGGGGTGGTCCGCTCGCTCGCCGACCGAGGCCCGGCGGGCGCCCCGACCCAGGCGGTCCGCGTACGCCCCCGCACCCAGACACCGCCCGTGGCCCCCGCGCCGGAGGCAGCGGAGGCGCCCGTCCCGGAGCCGGAGCAGGTGGCGGCGACCGAGCCCCCCGCACCCCCGGAGCCGGAACCGGCCCCCGAGCCCGTCGCCGTGGCCCCCGAGCCCGAACCGACGCCCGGTCCGGTGGCGGACCAGGCCCCCGCCGAGCCCCCCGCACCTGCGGCGGAGCCGCAGCCGGAACCCGCACCGGACCCCGAGCCCGCGGCACAGACCCCGGAGCCGGAACCGGCCCCTGAGCCCGCAGCGGTCATCCCCGAGCCCGAACCGGTGGCGGCAGCCCCGGAGCCCGAACCGGTGGCGGCGGCCCCCGAGCCCGAGCCCGAACCGGTGGCGGCAGCCCCCGAACCCGAGCCCGCCCCCGAGCCGGTGGCAGTGGCCCCCGAACCCGTGGCGGCACCGGAGCCGGAGCCGGAGCCCGCCCCCGCCCCCCAGCCCGTGGCGGAGCAGGCCCCCGAGCCCGAGCCCGTGGTGGAGCCCGTCCCGGAACCCGTGGCCGAGCCGACTCCGGAGCCCGAGCCGCAGCCCGTAGCGGCAGAGGCGCCCGCGCCCCCGGCCCCCGACGACGCGCCCCCGGCGGCACAGGAGACCCCCGAGGTCCCGGCCCCCCAGGAGACTTCAGCACCTCCGGAGGTCCAGCAGCCCCCGGCCCCCCAGGAGACCCCTGAACCTCAGGAAACCGAGGAGAACACCCCGGAAACCCGGGAAGAGCCCCTCGAAACCGAAGGGATCCAGGAGAAGCCCGAAGAGGAACCCCAGGCGGTTCCGGCGGCGCCCCAGGAACCCCAGGCGGTCCCGGCGGCGCCCCAGGACATCCAGGAGGGCACAGCGGCGCCCCAGGAGATCCAGCAGGGCACGGCGGCGCCCTCCGGCTACGACGACGCCGAGCGTGATGCCGTACTCCGGGTGATGCGCGAGCGCCGCGACATCCGCAACGGCTTCCGCTCCGACCCCATCCCGCACGAGGTGCTGCTCCGCGTCCTGGAGGCCGCGCACACCGCGCCCAGCGTGGGCCACTCGCAGCCCTGGGACTTCGTCGTCATCCGCTCCGCCGAAACCCGGCGGTCCATGCACGAACTGGCCCAGCGTCAGCGCGACGCCTACGCCAAGTCGCTGCCCAAGGGCCGGGCCAAGCAGTTCAAGGAACTGAAGATCGAGGCCATCCTCGACACCCCGGTGAACATCGTCATCACCGCGGACCCGACCCGTGGCGGCCGGCACACCCTGGGCCGTCACACCCAGCCGCAGATGGCCCCGTACTCCTCCGCGCTCGCCGTGGAGAACTTCTGGCTCGCCTCCCGCGCCGAGGGCCTGGGCGTCGGCTGGGTCAGCTTCTTCGACGAGCGCGAGATGGTCCGCGTCCTGGGCCTGCCGGAACACCTCGAAGTCGTGGCGTACCTGTGCGTCGGATACGTCGACGAGTTCCCCGAGGAGCCCGAACTGATGCAGGCGGGCTGGTCGAAGCGCCGCCCCCTGTCCTGGGTCGTCCACGAGGAGACGTACGGCCGCCGCGCCCTGCCGGGCGAGGAGCCGCACGACCTGCTCCAGGAGACCGTCGCCGGAATCCGCCCGCTGGACGCGAAGGCGCTGGGCGAGGCGTGGGAGCGCCAGAAGCGGATGACGAAGCCTGCCGGTGCGCTCGGCATGCTGGAGATCATCTCGGCACAGCTCAGCGGCCTCTCCCGGCTCTGCCCCCCGCCCATCCCCGAACCGGCCGCCGTCGCGGTCTTCGCGGGCGACCACGGCGTGCACGCCCAGGGGGTGACCCCCTGGCCGCAGGAGGTGACCGGCCAGATGGTCGCCAACTTCCTGGCGGGCGGCGCGGTCTGCAACGCGTTCGCGACCCAGGTCGGCGCGGAGGTCTGCGTCGTGGACGTGGGTGTGGTGGGCGACCTCCCGGCCACCCCGGGTCTGCTGCCCCGCAAGGTCCGCGCGGGCACGGGCGACTTCACGACCGGCCCCGCGATGAGCCGCGACGAGGTCCTCGCGGCGATCGAGGTGGGCATCGAAACGGCCCGCGATCTGGTGGCCGCGGGCAACAAGGCGCTGCTCACCGGTGAGATGGGCATCGCCAACACGACCGTCTCGGCCGCACTGATCTGCGTCTACACCGGGCAGGACCCGGCGGAGGTCACCGGCAGGGGCACCGGCATCAACGACGAGATGCACGCCCGCAAGGTCGACGTGGTCCGCCGCGCTCTCGACCTCCACCAGCCCGACCCGGCCGATCCGATCGGCGTCCTCGCGGCCGTCGGCGGGCTGGAGCACGCGGCACTGGTCGGCTTCCTCCTCGGCGGCGCTTCGATGCGTACGCCGGTGGTCCTGGACGGCGTCAGCGCGGGCGCCGCGGCACTGGTCGCCCGCGCGATCGCCCCGGAGGCCCTGGCCGCCTGCATCGCGGGCCACCGCAGCGCGGAGCCGGGCCATGTGGCGGCCCTGAACAAGCTCGGCCTGCGCCCCCTGGTCGACCTGGATCTCCGCCTGGGCGAGGGCACCGGAGCGCTGCTGGCGCTGCCGGTGATCCAGAGCGCGGCGCGGGCGATGCACGAGGTCGCGACGTTCGACTCGGCAGGAGTGACGGAGAAGTAGCACCGCCCGGCACCCGCCCTCCCCGCGTCGGCCGAGGCCGGGAGGGCGGCCCACCGGCGGGAGGGGGCGGGGTCGTAGGAGGTGCGTGCCCGGACACCAGAGCGTGATGTGTGCCGCGCGAGGGGCCCGCACCTCGTTCTTCCACCCCGCACGCGGCGTACATCATGCCGTCCGGACAGGTACCTCCGGAGGCCCCGGCACTCGCACCTTCCCCACGCACCCGCCCCCGTATCCGCGCCCGCGCCCTCCCGCCCCCGTACCCGCAGCGCGCACAGGACCGCCCACCACCCCGCCGCGTAAGCTGGGCTTCACCCAAAACCCCGCCCCACCCGCGCTTTCGTCACGTCTCACGTCTCACGTCCCACCGCCCGAGGAGCCCCCGCCCACATGGCCCAGCATGCCGACCACCCCGCCTACCCCGTAGGACTCCGTCTCTCCGGGCGGCGCGTCGTCGTCCTCGGCGGCGGCCAGGTCGCGCAGCGCAGGCTGCCGTCGCTCATCGCCGCGGGCGCCGACATCGTGCTGGTCTCGCCCTCGGCCAAGCCGTCCGTGGAGGCGATGGCGGCGGCCGGCGAGATCCGCTGGGAGCGGCGGCGGTACGAGGAGGGCGACCTCGCCGGAGCCTGGTACGCGCTCATCGCCTCCAGCGACCCCGAGGCCAACCGCACCGCCTCCGCCGAAGCCGAGCGCGACCGGATCTGGTGCGTACGCAGCGACGACGCCGAGGCGGCCACCGCCTGGACCCCGGCGACGGGCCGCAGCGAAGGCGTCACCGTGGCCGTGCTCACCGGACGCGACCCGCGCCGTTCCGCCGCCGTGCGCGACGCCATCGTCGAGGGGCTGCGGGAGGGCACGCTCGCCGCGCCGCACCACCGCGCCCGTACCCCCGGCGTGGCGCTCGTCGGCGGCGGCCCCGGCGACCCCGATCTGATCACCGTGCGGGGCCGCAGGCTCCTCGCCGAGGCGGATGTCGTCATCGCGGACCGGCTGGGCCCGCGCGATCTGCTGGACGAGCTGCCGCCGCATGTCGAGGTGATCGACGCCGCGAAGATCCCGTACGGCCGTTTCATGGCCCAGGAGGCCATCAACGCCGCCCTGATCGAGCACGCCAAGGCGGGCAAGGCCGTCGTCCGGCTCAAGGGCGGCGACCCGTTCGTCTTCGGCCGGGGCATGGAGGAGGCGCACGCGCTCGCCGCTGAGGGCATCGCGTGCACCGTCGTCCCCGGCATCTCCAGCTCGATCAGTGTGCCGGGCGCCGCCGGGATCCCCGTGACGCACCGGGGCGTCGCCCATGAGTTCACCGTCGTCAGCGGCCATGTCGCCCCGGACGACGAGCGGTCCCTGGTCGACTGGGCGGCGCTCGCCCGGCTGCGCGGCACGCTCGTCCTGCTGATGGCGGTCGACAAGATCGGTTCCATCGCACAGGCGCTGGTCGAGCACGGCAAGGCCCCCGAGACCCCTGTCGCGCTGATCCAGGAGGGCACGACCGCCGCTCAGCGCCGCGTGGACGCGACCCTCGCGACGGTGGGGGAGGTCGTGCGGACCGAGGAGGTACGGCCGCCCGCGGTCATCGTCATCGGCGACGTGGTGGATCTGGGCACCTGAGCCCCCACGCACCCCCACCCCAGGCACCTCCACCCCCACCCCACTCCGCACTCCACACAGGACAGGGCACCAACACCCCCGTGGCCGAACTCATCACCGTTGAGGATCCCGACGACCCGCGCCTGGCCGACTACACCGGGCTGACCGACGTCGAACTGCGGCGCCGCCGCGAACCCGCCGAGGGGCTGTTCATCGCGGAGGGCGAGAAGGTCATCCGCCGGGCCGGCCAGGCGGGTTACGCCATGCGGTCGATGCTGCTCTCCGCCAAGTGGGTCGAGACGATGCGCGACGTCATCGACGAGGCGCGGGCACCGGTCTACGCGGTCAGCCCCGAACTCGCCGAGCGGGTCACCGGCTACCACGTGCACCGCGGCGCCCTCGCCTCCATGGCGCGCAAGCCGCTGCCCGCGGTGGCCGACGTGCTCCGCACGGCCCGCCGGGTCGCCGTCATGGAGGCGGTCAACGACCACACCAACATCGGCGCGATCTTCCGCAGCGCCGCCGCGCTCGGCATGGACGCCGTGCTGCTCTCCCCGGACTGCGCGGACCCGCTCTACCGGCGCTCGGTGAAGGTGTCGATGGGGGCGGTGTTCTCCGTACCGTACGCCCGTCTGGAGGGCTGGCCGAGGGCGCTGGACACCGTGAGGGAAGCGGGGTTCCGGCTGCTGGCGCTCACCCCGGACGAGCGGGCGGTGCCGATGGACGCCGCCGCGCCGCACCGGATGGAGCGGGTCGCGCTGATGCTCGGTGCCGAGGGCGCCGGGCTGTCATGCCGGGCGCTGGACGCCGCCGACGCCTGGGTCCGTATCCCGATGGCGCACGGCGTGGACTCGCTGAACGTGGGGGCGGCCGCGGCGGTCGCCTTCTACGCGGTCACCGCGGGCCGCCCGGAAACGTAAGGAACGAGCGAGTCCCGGCCCCGGCCACGCGAGCCCCGGCCCCCGGCCCGGCGAGCCGCACTCCTCAGAGCTGCTGCGCCGCCGCGATCCCCAGCGCGACGATGAGCGTCACGACGACGAAGACGATCAGCCGCTGCCGCAGCAGCCGCGGGTTCGCGGGCCGCAGCTTGGACGACCGCGTCCGCGGCCCGGACGCCGGCCGGCCGTTGGTCCGGCCCGCTCCCCGGGCGGGGTCCCGGGGCCGCTGGGAACGGGGGGAGCCCGAGCCGCCGCGTCCACCGGAGGAGCCGGTCCGGCCGGGTGCTCCGTTGGTACGGGACGGCCCGGCGCCGCCGGTACGGGAGGCGCCCGCGCCCCCCGTACGGGAACCGCCGCCTCCCGGGCGCGGCCCGGAGCCGTCCGCCGCCCCGGGGGCGCCCCGGCCCTGGGAGCCGCGCGCGACCTCCCGCTCCGTGTACCGCTCGGTCAGCCCGCCCGCCACGGGCTCCTGGCCGCCGCGCGTCCGCTGCGCGGGCGGCCGGCTGTCGATGAGCCCCTGCGCCTCCCGCGCGGCGATCTCCTTGAGCCGCATGGAGAGCTGGAGGGTGCTGGGACGTTCCTCCGGGTCCTTCGCCAGGCAGGCCCGTACGAGGGGTGCGAGGGAGTCGGGTACGCCGTGGAGGTGCGCCTCCTCGTGGACGACCCGGTAGAGCATGACCTCGGAGCTGCCGTGTCCGAAGGGCGAGTCGGCGGTCGCCGCGTACGCCAGCGTGGCGCCCAGTGAGAAGACGTCCGTGGCGGGGGTGACGGCCGCGCCGCGCACCTGTTCGGGCGCGAGGAAGCCGGGCGATCCGACGGCGGTCCCGACGTGCGTGAGGGTGGACGCGCCGGTGGCCCACGCGATGCCGAAGTCGATGATGCGCGGGCCCTTGGGCGAGAGCAGGATGTTCGACGGTTTGAGGTCGCGGTGGACGACCCCGGCCTCGTGGACGGCGACCAGACCTTCGGAGAGCGCGGCGCCGACCGAGGCGACGTCGGCGGCGAGCAGCGGGCCTTCCTCGTTGACCTTGTCGTGCAGCGAGGGGCCGGGTACGTACTGGGTGGCGAACCAGGGGCGGTCGGCGTCCAGGTCGGCGGCGACCAGCCGGGCCGTACAGCCGCCGCGGATACGCCGTGCGGCGGAGACCTCGCGGGCGAACCGCGACCGGAACTCCTGGTCCTCCGCCAGGTCGGGCCGGATCACCTTGAGCGCGACCCGCTGGCCGCGCCGGTCGGAGCCGAGGTAGACGACGCCCATGCCGCCCGCCCCGAGCCGCCGGTGGAGTCGGAACGAGCCGACGACACGCGGGTCCTCGCGCCGGAGCCGCATCATCGCCATGTCCATCCCCGCTGCCCGGTCGTCCGTGTGACGTGGCACAGCTTACGTACCCGTGCCCGGGTGCGCTCATAGGCCGCGCCCTCGCGCACCGACCGATTGTCAGTACGGGGCACCGAAATTGAAGATTGGTCAGTCGGGTGACCGGCCGTCGGGCCTGCCCCGTCGGGATCCCAAGAGTCCTGCATACAAAGGGGATTGGGGAGAACGGACGTGCGGAGCGGCGGCCGCCCGGCGGGGGAGCTGTGTACGTGAGAGATGTCACCAGAAGTGGATCAGCAGGAGGCCGGGCGCGGGATCACGCGCACGCCCACGCGTCCCCGGGGCCGGCCGGACGCCGGTCCGACGCCGGCCCGGGACGGCCGGACGCAGATCCGGGAACACGCACCCCCCGGATCACCCTCCCGAGCAGCCGCTTCCCCGGGTGCGCGCCTCATCCTTCCGGGCGAGAGCCCGGTCCCCCGTAAGGCGTCGTGGATCATCCCCTCCGGGAAGACCCCAAGGCGCGGACCCCGCTCTCCACCCTGGGGAGTACGCGGCCGGTCCACGGCTCATCCTCCGGGAGGCCCGGCAATAGGTACGCGGGCATGACGCCCCGACATCCAGGTGTCCCTAATCTTGAGATCAAGCGGCGAGTGAGGAACTCGTCCCCCGAGGTCGGATACTCGCCGCTGTCGAATCGGGACAGGAGAAGGACCATGGCGGACACGGCAGCGCGGGCAATGATCCGCACGCGGGGACGCAAGGCGTACGCCGCGTTCGCCAGTCACCCGTCAGGGACGCGCCACCCCTTGGTGGCAACGGCCATGGTCCTTCCTCTGGCGGCCCTGCTCGTCGTCGTCTTCGGCGGCTGGGAAGCAGTGGTCACACAGGCGTCGTCCGTGGGCGTGATGCTGGGGCGCTGAGCGGCGCCCCGGACCCGGGAGAGCGGCCCGGGTCGGGGACATCCGGCCAACAACCCCGTGGGGACGGGGGTGCGGCGGACGGCAGCGGTGGGCCGGTTAGCTGGGGAGCTGACCGGCCATCGCGCTTTTCCGTCCAGCCCGCACGGCGACACGGCGTAGGCTCCACGCGCCGACGCGCTCACGCGCATTCACCGTCGCACTCCCGGGGACCACAGTGACCGCATCCGTACTCCCCGCGCTCGCGCACATGGCCCGCAGAGCGGCCCACCCGGCCCCGGACGCACCCACCCCGCCCCGCGAAGCGGAAGCCCAAGTCCCAGCCCAAGTCGAAGCCGACGCCGAAGCCGACGCAGAAGCGACCTGCGACCTCTGCGATCTCCGCGACCTGGGCCCCACCGTCCTCGCCGACCGCCCCGACGGAACCGTCGTACGACACGGCGGGGCCGTGGCCAAGGCGCACGCGGACGGGACGGACCCCGCCGGCCACCGCGCCCGGCTCGCCGTCGCCGCGCACCCCCGGCTCGCCGGGATCCTGCTGCCGCCGCTCCCCACGCCCACCGGGGAGGTGTACGGGCGGCCGGTCACCGTCTGGCCCTACGGGACCCCGGTCGACCCCGCCGACCCCGACGCCGCCCCGTGGGAGCAGGCCGGGACACTCATCGCCCGGCTGCACTCCGTCCCGCCCACCGCCCTGACCGGCGGCCTGCCCACCGCCCTGCCCGCCATGCGCGGCCCCGCCAAGGCCGCCCGCGCCCTGGCCCGGCTGCGCGCCGCCGGGCCGCATCCCGCCGCGGTGCCCGTGCGGCGGGCCTGGGAGCGGCTCCCCGCCTGGGCGCGTGACGAGGCGCCGCAGCCGGGTCCGTACGCGCTGTGCCACGGCGATCTGCACCTGGGTCAGCTCGTGCGCCACCCCGCCCCCGACGGCCCGTGGCTCCTCATCGACGTGGACGATCTCGGACTCGGCGCCCCCGTCTGGGACTTGGCCCGTCCCGCCGCCTGGTTCGCCACCGGGCTGCTGCCCCCGGAGCCGTGGCAGCGGTTCCTCGGCGCCTACCGGGCCGCGCGGGGCCCTGCCGTGCCGGCGGATCCGGCCGCCGATCCCTGGCCGTCCCTGGATGTCGCCGCCCGCGCGCTCACGGTGCAGACCGCCGCGCTCGCCGTCGTCAAGTCCCTCGCCGAGGACCGGGAGCTGGACGAGGTGGAGCTGATGACGGTCGACGCCTGTGACCGGATCGCGGGCCTCGCAACCGAGTTGGCGCCGGAGGCGTCGTCGTAGGGTGAACAAACGGTCGCCGGGCGCGTGTTCCGGCGATCTCCGGCGGTGCCGGACGACCGACGAGGAGCGATGCGACCATGCAGTGTCCCAAGTGCCGTGCGGCGATGCACACGTACAACCGTAACGGCGTGCAGATAGAGCAGTGCAGCGGTTGCCGGGGAATCTTCCTCGACTACGGCGAGCTGGAGTCCCTGACCCGCCTGGAGTCGCAGTGGAGCCAGCAGGCGCCGCCCGTGCAGCAGGCCCCGCCGCCGCAGGCGTACCCGGCGCCTCCGGCCCCCGCCTGGGGCGCCCCGCAGCACGGCGCGCCGTACGGGGGGCATCACGGAGGCCACCACGGCGGGCACCACCGGCAGAAGAGCTTCGGGCGCATGCTCTTCTCCTCCTGACGAGCCCGGCGTCGCACACGACGGAACCCCCGGCCGCCGAGGTGGTGGCCGGGGGTTCCGGGTGGTGCGCGATACTGGGATTGAACCAGTGACCTCTTCCGTGTCAGGGAAGCGCTCTCCCGCTGAGCTAATCGCGCGGGCGACTCGAACAAGTACTGCGTACTGCGTGGCACTGCGTACTGCGTGCGCGATACTGGGATTGAACCAGTGACCTCTTCCGTGTCAGGGAAGCGCTCTCCCGCTGAGCTAATCGCGCGGGAACCCAGAAGGATCCAGTGGACGATACTGGGATTGAACCAGTGACCTCTTCCGTGTCAGGGAAGCGCTCTCCCGCTGAGCTAATCGTCCTTGGAGGTGGAGACGGGATTTGAACCCGTGTAGACGGCTTTGCAGGCCGTTGCCTCGCCTCTCGGCCACTCCACCAGGAGTGTGGGGGTTCGGGAAAACGCCCCACCATCGAGCGGACGACCAGGTTCGAACTGGCGACCTCAACCTTGGCAAGGTTGCGCTCTACCAACTGAGCTACGTCCGCGTGCCGTTTCCCGGGCCCGTCTGCTCGGCCCGGCGACGTGTTGAACTCTAGCGGATTCCCGGGCCAGCACAAAAACGCGTTTCCGCAGCGTGACGCGGTACGTTCGCCGCGCGTTCGGCCCGGAGCCGTCCGACGGGGCCTGTTCTAGACTCGCAAGCGTGCACGACCTCGCTCCGCTGGCCCGCTTCGGCGGCCTCGTCGCCTCCGGTCTGCGGGATGTCACCCACGATCCGGAGGCGCTGGACTCCGCCGGGTTCTGGGCTGTCGCCGCGGACTTCGAAGGCCGCCTGACCTGCGCCCGTTTCGACGACATACGGCACGAGCCGGTGCCCGCGCCGGTGCCGGGCCGGTGGCGGGGCCCCGGCGCCGGTGACTGGACGTCGTCCCTCGACCGCGCCGCGTACACGAAGGGCGTGCGCCGGATCCGCGAGTACATCGCGGCGGGCGACGTCTATCAGGCCAACCTCTGCCGCGTCCTGTCCGCCCCGCTGCCCGCCCCCGCCGCGAGCGGTACGGCCCCTGCCGACATCGACGCGCTCACCGCGCTGCTCGCCCGCGACAACCCGGCGCCGTACGCCGGGACGATCCGGCTGCCCGCGCACGGCGTGGAGATCGCCACCGCCTCGCCCGAGCTGTATCTGCGCCGCGCCGGCCGCACCGTCGAGTCGGGGCCGATCAAGGGCACCGGGCGGACCGCCGGGGACCTGCTGGAGAAGGACTTCGCCGAGAACGTGATGATCGTGGACCTGGTCCGCAACGATCTGGGCCGGGTCTGCGCCGGCGGATCCGTCACCGTCCCCGCCCTGTGCGCGCTCGAACCCCACCCCGGGCTCGTCCATCTCGTCTCGACCGTACGGGGTGAACTCACCGGGTCCGCCGGGTGGCCGGAACTGCTCGCCGCGACGTTCCCGCCCGGCTCGGTCACCGGCGCCCCCAAGTCCAGCGCGCTGAAGATCATCGAGGAGCTGGAGACCGCCCCGCGCGGCCCCTACTGCGGTGGCATCGGCTGGGTCGACGCCGACCGGGGCACGGCCGCGCTGGCCGTCGGGATCCGTACGTTCTGGATCGACCGCGCCCCGGACGCCCGCCCCGTCCTGCGCTTCGGCGCGGGCGCCGGGATCACCTGGGGCTCCGACCCGGAGGGCGAGTGGGCCGAGACCGAGCTGAAGGCGGCCCGGCTGCTCGCGATAGCGTCGGGCACCTACCGGCCCGGAGCCGACGACTCCGCAACGGCGCGGCCCGGGGCCGGTACCCGTACCCGCCCCGGCGCGGACCCGGACTCCGGCGCGTCCCCGGACTCCGCCGCCGGGGCGACAGCGATCAGCGGAAGGACCGTGTGATGAGGATCTGGGTCAACGGCGCACTCCACCCGGCCGACGCCGCCCGGGTGTCCGTGCTCGACCATGGACTGACCGTCGGCGACGGCGTCTTCGAGACGGTCAAGGCCGTCCGGGGCCGCCCCTTCGCCCTCACCCGCCATCTGCGCAGGCTGGCCCGCTCCGCACACGGCCTCGGCCTGCCGGAACCCGATCTGGACGAGGTGCGCCGCGCCTGTACGGCCGTTCTCGACGCCAACCCGATGGAGCTGGGCCGGCTGCGCGTCACGTACACCGGGGGAGTCTCCCCGCTCGGCTCGGACCGCGGCGACGCCGGCGCCACCCTCGTCGTCGCCGTCGGCGAGACGGAGCGCCGCCCCGACACCACCGCGGCCGTCACCGTCCCCTGGACCCGTAACGAACGCGGCGCGCTGAGCGGGCTCAAGACCACCTCGTACGGGGAGAACGTCGTCGCGCTCGCCCACGCGCACGAACGGGGTGCCAGCGAGGCGCTCTTCGCCAACACCGCCGGCGCGCTCTGCGAGGGCACCGGCTCCAACGTGTTCGTCGTCCTCGACGGCGTGCTGCACACCCCGCCCCTCGCCTCCGGCTGTCTCGCGGGCATCACCCGCGAACTGACCGTCGACTGGTGCGGCGCCCGCGAGACGGAGCTGCCGTTCGACGCGCTGGAGCACGCCGAGGAGATCTTCCTGACCTCGACGCTGCGCGACGTCCAGGCCGTGCACCGGATCGACGACCGTTCCTTCGACGCCGCCGACGCCCCCGGACCCGTCACCGCCAAGGCGATGCGCGTCTTCGAGGAGCGGTCCGGAGCCGATCTCGATCCCTGAGCCCCAGGGTCCTGACGGCCGGAGCCTTAATGGGGTGACGGACAGGGACCGGCGGGGGTAGAACTCCCCTGATGACCACCACCCTGCGGCCCACCGGTCCGCTTCAACAGGCCGACGACGGCACGAAGTCCCGCTCCTACGAGGTCTGTGTGAACGGCCGCCCCGTCGGTGCGGTCGAGATCGCCACCGACCCCGGCTTCGGCCACCGCGCCGGCCTCGTCAGCTCCCTGAGGATCGACGGGCCCGACCGCCGCCGCGGCCGGGCCACCGTCGCCGTGCTCGCCGCAGAGGAGGTGCTGCGCGGCTGGGGGTGCGACCAGGCGCAGGCGCTCGTACCGGCGGGCGCCGACGCCGCGCTGCGCCTGGCGGAGAGCCTGGGATACACCGAGCGCAGCCGCAACATGGACAAGGAACTCCTCCCCGGGCCGCCGGTGCTCCCCGACGGGGTCGAGGGCCGCCCCATGACCGAGGAGGAGTACACGGTCTGGCGCGCCCGCTCCGTCGGCGACTTCGCGCGGAGCTGGACCGACCGCGGCGTACCGGCGGATCAGGCCCTCGCCAAGTCGGAGGCCAGCCACCGCGACAACCTCCCCGAGGGGCTCGCCACACCGGGCGTCTCGTTCACGGTCCTCGTCCACGAGGGGACCGCCGTGGGCCATGTCTGGGTCTCGCCGCGCGAGGTGCGCCCGGGGCGGCCCGGCTCGTACGTGTACGACGTGGAGGTGGCCGAGGAGCAGCGGGGCAAGGGGTACGGCCGCGCCCTGATGCTGCTCGCCGAGCAGGTCGCCGCGGAGAGCGGGCCGCCCCTGCTGGGGCTGCACGTCTTCACGACCAACACCCCCGCGCTGAGGCTCTACACCTCGCTCGGGTACCGGACGACCCAGTACAACCTGGTCCGGCCGCTCCTCTGACCGCTTCGCCCACCGTCCTGCGGCCGTCCCGCGGTCCCTACGGGGTCCCGTCGGCCAGCAGCCGGTCGGCGATCGCCTCGATGCGCTCCCGCAGCCCGTCCTGGCTCGTGCCGCCGTCGAGCCGCTGCCCGTCGATGACGTACGTGGGCGTACCGGTCACCCCGATCGCCTTGCCCTCGGCCTGATCGGCGTCGACGGCCAGCAGATGGCGGCCGTCGATCAGGGCGGTGTCGAACTCCTCGGCGTCCAGCCCCAGTTCACGCGCCGCCTCCAGCAGGAACGGCTCGCCCCGGGCCGTCAGCTCCGCGGTCCCGGCGAGGACGGCCTCCACGTACGGCCAGCCGCTGCCCTGCTCCCACGCCTCCTCGGCGGCCTGCGCGGCGGCGTACGCGTGCCGGTGCTTCTCCAGCGGGAAGTGGCGCAGCCGTACCTCCAGCCGGTCGCCGTAACGGGCGCGCAGCGCGCGGACGTCCTCAAGGGCGCGGTCGCAGTCGGGGCACTGGAGTTCGCACCAGAGGTCGAGGACGACCGGGGGCGCGGTGGTGGAGTCGTTCATGGCCCCAGTCTTCCAGCAGACCGGACCCGTCGTGCCCGAGGGCGGTCCGCACCCCCGCCGACCGGGACCTGGGGACGACATCGCCCCCGAGATCTCCCCCAGATCCGCCGGTCGGGGCCCCGCACCGTGGCCCCGACCCCGGTGCCAGGTGCAGGATGGAGGGAAGACGAGTTCGGCCGTTGACGTGCGATGCCTGGAGGACCCGATGATTGCCGAGACCATTTGCTCAGCGGTGTCTGCGGCGGGCCTGGGCATCGCCCTGATCACCGCGTACCGCAAGCGGTTCCTCGCCGCGACGAGGATCGCCGCGTACGCGCTGGTCCCGATCGGTCTGGTGATGACGGGCGTCGTGAAGTGGGCGGCGGGCACGGCGTTCAGCCCGGTCGCCTGGGCGGGGTTCGGGGTGCTCGCGCTGGCGTGGGTGCTCTTCATGACGACCCGCGCGGTGGAGCGGCGCGGCGGCGGTACGCGCAAGGAGCGCAGGGCGGCGGCGAAGGCGGCCAGGGGCGGCGGGGCGGTCGAGCCCGGCGCGTCCGCGCCCTCCCTGGGCGCGGGCGCCCGGCCTGCCGACCGGCCCCGGGCGGAGCCGGAGCCCGCGCGGTCCGGGGACGACTTCAGCGACATCGAGGCCATTCTGAAGAAGCACGGCATCTGACCGCTCGTACGCCCCGCTGACCGCCCGTAGGCCCCGGTGACGGCTCGTACGCCCCGGTGACCCTTCCGGTCGGCCGGGGTGCCCGGCGAGGTGCCCGGCAGCATCCCAGGTGCACGCGGATCCTGTGCGGGTTCCGGGCCTTATTCCACGGAATATGATGAACTCCCGGGCCGATCATGCCTGGTTGGTCATCGACCGGGTGCGCGGTGAGCCATGATCGCCCCGAGATGCTCGATAGCTCACGGGGTGAGAACCCCGCCCCCACCGAGGAGCCGCGCGGCTGTCTGTTCGCGCTCTCCCAGCCACCGTTGATGATCTTTCTGACGGTGATCGGCGCGCTGTTGCTGATGGCCGCGGTGCACGATCTGTTCCTGCTGTGAGGTCTGGATGAGTGAGTCCGACGTGCCGCCCTCGGGCGGACGCCCCGCCCGCCCGTCCACCCGCGGCCCGTCCACCCGCAGGCCCACGGCCCCGCCGCCGCGCGGCGGTGTCCTAACCGGCCGCTTCCTTGCGGCGGGCCCGGTACGCGGCGACATGGAGCCGGTTGCCGCAGGTGCGGCTGTCGCAGTAGCGGCGTGAGCGGTTGCGCGACAGGTCGACGAACGCGTGCCCGCAGTCCGGCGCCTCGCAGCGGCGCAGCCGGTCCTGCTCACCCGCCACGACCATGAAGGCCAGCGCCATGCCGCAGTCGGCCGCGAGATGGTCGGCCACCGAGGCGCCCGGCGCGAAGTAGTGCACGTGCCAGTCGTAGCCGTCGTGGTCGGTGAGCTGCGGGGTCGTTCCCGCCGCGGCCACCAGTTGGTTGATCAGATCGGCGGCGGCCCGCGCGTCCGGTGTCGCGAACACCTCCGTGAAGCGGGTCCGTACCTCCCGTACGGCCCGCAGATCCCGTGCGCCGAGGTCGTCCACGCCGCTGACGTCGTGGGTCCGTACGAACTCGTACAGCGCCCCGACGTCGGCGAGCCGGTCCACCGCGTCCGCGCCCGTGCCGGCCTCCGGAGCGGTGTTCACCAGATCGACGACCGTGTCGAGGGCGATCCGGGTGTCGTGTGGAATCAGCACGGTCCGCTCCCTGGCCTGCCGCGGGCCGGTGCCCGCCGAACCCGGACGACTTTAGACCGTCCGGGGCAGATGTGACGCCAGGCATACGCGCCGGCCCGCCGCCCCGCGCCCCCCCCGCGCCGCCGCCCCGGGCCCCGCCGCCTGCGGCGCAGCCACCGGCCGAACGTCTCCGGTGCCAGCGCCGGGAT